>NZ_DLOC01000105.1:0-3578 GCF_002478465.1 Empedobacter sp. UBA7494 | reverse complement strand
CTGGGAAGAAGGAAAAGATGCAATGAACGCTACTAAAGATGGTGTAGCTTCTTACTTAGCTTCTCACTAAAAATAACTTGAAAATTTTTTGATTTTCAAAATTCACGAAGAGGCTGTCTAAAAAATTTGACAGGAGATTTTAACGGATTAATTTTCAATAAAAATCACTAAGCTCAACACTTAGACAGCCTTTTTTATATCCAATTTTAACCATAAAAATTAATAAAATGTTTGCAGAATTAGAACAAGATAACTTAGCACAAGTAGTTACTGATAACAATATAGTAATTGTACAATATGGTGCTGGATGGTGTGGAAACTGCCGTTTAATAAAACCAAAATTCAAAAAATTAGCGGCTGAATATGAAGGTCAAGCTGAGTTTTTATATGTTGATGCTGAGAAATTAGTAGAATCAAGAAAATTAGCGGATGTTCCTAACTTACCAACTTTCGCGGTATTTAAAGGAGGAAAAAATGTAGGACAAGTAACTGCGTCTAAAATTGATGCTGTAAAAGAATTGATCAATGAAGCTGCCGGTATTTAAGAATTTAGCAAAAAATGTTTCTATTGAAGCAATGGAAACAGCTTTAGAAGTTTTGGAAGTTTATGCTGATTCTCCAGCTGTAAAGGAGCCAGAACAAGAAGTAATTGGTGAAATGATTTCTAACATTTGTGGAGCAATGGAAATGAAGCAAATGATGGAAGAAGAAGGATTGGATGAGCGTACTGCTGCCAATACTTTTATGCAACGTGTAATGGGTTCGATTGATAAATAATTTTATCAATTAGTTTATATAAAAAAAGGATTTCAATTGAAATCCTTTTTTGGTTTTGTATCTTAAGATTTTCGATTAAAGAAAGTAAACTAATAAACCTAGATTAACTATTACTTTTTAGAAAATAATTATCACAAAAATTTCTAATAATACAATTTATCTTTCATTTCCTAATTCAGGATTAAAATCACTCAATAATTTCTTTTCTATCCTTCGTATTATTTTAATAACAATATTTTGAAATCTATGCAATTATCCTTATTAGTAAATTTATCTACAATTAAATGTTACTTTTTCCGTTATGGTAAGATATATTATTTTAAAAAATGAAATCAAAATTTACAACACTTCTCTTGGGTATCTCATTAATAACCTTAACAAGTTGTGCTTTATCTAATTCTGTCAAGCAAATTAATTATCAATCGAACCTAAAAGTTAGTGATAGACTATCTTCTAGTAAAATTGTTAAAATTGACGAAATGAAAGACATGAGAGGATACAGTGATGAAAAGGTTATTTTTTACAAGAAAAACATGTACAATCAAACGATGTCAGGTGCATATATGGCGGAAAAACCAGTTTCAGAAATTTTAACCGAAGCTATAAAAAATGGTTTCAATGAAAAAAATATTTCAGTTAACGGTAGTAATGATTATATTCTAAAATCTGAGTTACAAAAATTAGATTATGAAGCAATTTCTGGATTCTCTACTGTTCAGTTAATCCCAGAAATTACAGTTAAATTTCAATTGGTTGACAAAGATGGAAAAGTTGTTTGGACTGACTTAATTACAGGAAAAGCAAACACAAAAGGTGCTAAATTTGAAAAGTTTTTACCTCCAGCAATCGATAATCTTATTCAACAACTTGTTAATAATCAAGACTTTTTGAATAATGTTATAACCGAGTAACATCATTTATTTTAAGAGTTACAATTATCTCAAAAATATCATCAAACCTCGTTTAGAAAACATTAAACGAGGTTTTTCATAGAATAAAATATCTTACATTCAGATTTCTTCACTAAATAATAACTTCTTTTTCAATTTGAAAATAAACAAGAAACTGAATATAAATTACAAAAAATGATTTTCTAAGAACAAATTATTTATCGCTTTCAAAATAGAGCTTGGTAATTCAAAAAATTAGAATAGTTTTAGTAATTTCCAAAATATAATATCAAACAGTACACAGAATAAAATACAGTAAATTGTATTTTTGCAAAAATTTTTAGAATTGAGTAAACAAATAAATTGGATAAGCTGCAAGAATTGCAATGGTCTTGGAAAAAAAAGTCAAGGTGTTTCGAAAAAGAAACAATTGCGTTATGAAGCCTCTCTTCCTCAATCGAAAAAAAATAAAAACGACAACACTATTCCAAATAAACCAAAAAGTTCGATGCAAATTTGTACAACTTGCTTAGGATCTGGTTTAACGCAAACAGAAGAATTCCCTCAAACCAATAAAAATTATCCTCATATTGCTATTGTAGGAGCTGGGATTGGTGGAATTGCGTTAGCATTATCGTGTTTGCATCGACAAATTCCTTTTACACTTTTCGAGCGAGATCGCGCTTTCAACGATCGTTCGCAAGGTTATGGATTAACGTTACAACAAGCGAGTAAGGAACTAAAAAAGTTTGGAATTACAACTTTGGATCAGGGTATTGTTTCTACGCTGCATTTGGCACATACCATAGAAGGAAATGTGATTGGCGAATGGGGAATAAGAAAATTGCAAGACAAAGAAGCTATTGAAGCAAAAAACAAGAATAAACATACCAATATTCACATTGCAAGACAATCTTTGCGTTTAGCTTTTTTAGAGCAATTGGGTGGTGATAAACAAGTTTTATGGAATCATCAATTAACTGATTTTAAAGTTGATGATAAAGTCGAATTAACGTTTGATGTTGATGGAATAAAAAAACATTTTAAAGCTGATTTACTTGTTGGTGCAGACGGCATACGTAGTTCGGTGCGTCGGTTGATTATCAATGAAGATACAAATCCATTAAGATATTTAGGTTGTATTGTGATTTTAGGAATCTGTAAACTAAATGCTTTAAAAGATTTAGATAATCATTTGTTAGATGGTGCAACGGTGTTTCAGACCGCAAATGGAACGGAACGAATGTATATGATGCCGTATGATAAAGAGTCGATTATGTGGCAATTTAGTTTTCTAATGTCAGAAGAAGATGCTAAAAATTTAAGTAAAAAAGGTTCTGAAGCCTTAAAAACAGAAGTTGCGAAAAGAACGCATTGGCACTCTCCTATTCCAGAAATTATCGCCGCTACCGAAGCTAAACAGATTACGGGATATCCTGTTTACGACCGAGATTTATTAACGCCAAATTTATTAGAAAATGTAGGTCCTGTTACTTTAATAGGCGATGCAGCACATCCGATGAGTCCTTTCAAAGGGCAAGGTGCCAATCAGGCTTTGTTAGATGCTTTATTGTTGGCACAAAAAATCACCTCAGTTTATCATGCGCAAAATAAACAAGTCAATCTACGTGAAGATGTTTTACATCCATACGAAAAAGAGATGATGGAGCGAAGCAGCGTTAAAGTGAAAAAGTCAGCAGATGCAGCCAAATTTTTACATTCAGATATCGTACTTCAAAAAGGGAATGTAACCTTTGGTTCGAAGTGGACTTCCAGTTTGTGATTTATAAAAACTGACTTTGGTTTTGATGATAAAATACAATGTAAACCTTATTCATTAGAGATATCCATTACATATTGTATCTCTTTTGATTCTTTATTCTTTATCATTGTGTAATCTTCCCCTTGTTA
>NZ_DLOC01000106.1:0-2777 GCF_002478465.1 Empedobacter sp. UBA7494 | reverse complement strand
ACTTTTGAGACAGCTTCTTTTAATCACAAAAATTTACTCAAACGCAATTATCGAAAGTTTTGGATTTTCAATAATCTCTTTTTGTTTGAGTTTTTCTATATCAATTACACCAACAATATGATTGTAATTTTTACTCTGATAACGTTCTTCTATTTCATCAAAAATGTTTGAAACATCATCTGCTTGATTCTCAAAACCGATGTAAATTCGCTTCTTTCCTGTTTGATTAAAAACTCCTTCTTCTTTGTTTTCATATTTTCGAATCGAATATTGATAATCATATTTTAAAGCAGAAATATCGCTCAAAACCGCAGAAGAAGTGGGGAAACGCCCTGCTCCTTTTCCATACAAAAATTGTTCATCCGAAAGCGAACTTCCAATCAAAACTCCATTATATTCGTTATTCACAAGCGCAATTGTTTTATTTAATTCAACAAAAGTTGGCAAAACTGTTGATGTAATTTCACCCGTTTGATGATTAATTTTAGAATTCGCAATCAACTTTATAGTATAATTTTTTTCTTTCGCGTATTTAAAATCTTCCACTTTCAATGAGGTAATTCCTTTTCGAATAACTTGCTCAACATCAATCTTTTTACCGAAAGCATGCAACGTAATAATTGCTAATTTACTCGACGCATCAAAACCTTCTACATCAGCCGTGGGATCAGCTTCTGCAAAACCACTTTCTTGCGCTGCTTTTAAGGCTACTTGATACGATTCATTTTCATTTGCCATTTTCGTCAAAATGTAATTTGTTGTACCATTTACAATTCCAGAAACATAATTCAATAAATCGTTATCAAAATATTCTTCTAGATTTCTAATAATCGGAACTGAGCCGCAAACAGAGGCTTCATAAAGAAAAGAAACATTATTTTTTGCTTGCAAATCCAATAATTCTTTGTGATGATCTGCAATCAATTTTTTATTTGCACTTACCACATGTTTACCTTTATTGAACGCTTTTATAATGATATCATGTGCCGCATCAGCATCCGAAATTAACTCAACAACAACATTTATTTCATCGTCATTTAAAATATCATCCGCATTAGTCGAAAATAATTCAGACGGAGCATTTCTAGATTTAGAATTATCTTTAATTACAATTTTTTTAATTGCAGCATTCAATTGTGGTTTTTCTTCCAATACCTTGTAAATTCCTTCTCCTACAACTCCAAATCCGAACAATCCGATATTTATTTTTTTCATTTATTTGTTTTGTTTTTAATTATTTACCAAAGAAAAGTGAAGAAAAAAAATGGTTCAATCGCATAAAAACAATTGAACCATTTTGAATAAAGAATATTATTGAAGATTGGTTTACAGTAGTTTTTATTCATCTTTCCTATAAGGATGGATTTAGCACCTTGATTCATTAATCAGGTTGCTAAAGTTTCTTTGGGCCATTTCCCTCCACTTTTCTTGATAAAATGTAAATTTTAATGAACTATTTCTGAGGACAAATTTAGGCGAAAGAATTCTATATATCCAAATTAATTTCATTTCTTTAATTTAATATTTTCCGTAATTATAGATAAAAATACACAAATAATGAATTTTATTCTATAAATATTTATAGACAAAAATAATTTTCTAAAAAATACAATTAAAAGAAAAAACAAATCTTAATAATTTTTAATAAAACCCTATTTTTATTAAAAATATTCTAAAAACTACAATTTTCAATAACTAATTAAAATATTATTTCTTTAAAATAGTAATTTTAAAGAAATATTTTCTAAAATAAATTTCAAAAATGACCTATTAGAGATTTTGAACTATTTCAAACAAAAATTATTTCTATGAACCAAGTTTCGAACTCGTTTTTTTCAATCTTGATTTTTTTATTCTCAATACTTTAAATAATTTTGCACATAGCTTTATAAAGAAAGATGGAGGGAATAGGCCCGTTGAAATCTTAGCAACCCAAAGTATAGTTGGGTGCTAAATCCTACTCAAATAGAGAAAGATAAGGACTTACCTCACACTTCTTCCCATAAGGCTTTTAAAATATTTAGAATGAAATTAGACGATATACTAAAAGAGCGTATTGTTATTTTAGATGGTGCAATGGGAACGATGATCCAAAAGCACAATTTACAAGAAGAAGATTATCGTGGAGAACGATTCAAGGATTTTCATACTTCTTTAAAAGGAAATAACGATTTATTGGTTTTAACCCAACCTCAAATCATAAAAGATATTCACCGAGAATATTTGGCTGCTGGTGCAGATTTAATCGAAACAAATACGTTCAATGCCAATATTATTTCTATGGTTGATTATGATATGGTTGATTTGGTTGATGAATTAAATTACGAAGCCGTTCGCTTAGCAAAAGAAGCTTGTGAAGAGTTTTCTACCCCAGATAAACCTCGTTTTGTAGTTGGATCTTTAGGTCCAACCAACAAGACAGCCTCTATTTCGCCACAAGTAAATGACCCTAGTTATCGCGATGTGGATTTTGATTTATTGGCAAATGTATATTATCGTCAAGCAAAAACAATGTTAGAAGCTGGTGCAGATATTTTACTTGTCGAAACTATTTTTGATACTTTAAATGCAAAAGCAGCATTTTATGGAATTCAAGATGCGATAGAAAAAACAGGAATCAACGTTCCTCTAATGGCTTCTGGTACAATAACAGATAAATCTGGACGTACACTTTCTGGACAAACAACAGAAGCTTTCTTGATTTCATTAGAACATATTGATTTAATTTCAGTTGGGTTAAATTGTGCTTTAGGTGCAACAGATTTGATTCCATATTT
>NZ_DLOC01000085.1:16047-49785 GCF_002478465.1 Empedobacter sp. UBA7494 | reverse complement strand
CAACTTTTGATACTGATCCATGTTATATTTTTTGAAGTTCGAAATACGAAACTCAAAGTTCAGAAATATAAATCCTTGTCAAGGTTTGAAACCTTGACAAGGATATTTCTAAAACGTTTTTATCCTTCGACAAGAAAAGTGATATTATGAGTGATGAATTAATGACACCTCTGAAATAGTAATCCTAGTAAGGCTTTTTCTCATAAGTATTGAAAAATATATAATTTTTCTTATTTTTTCTATAAACATCAAATTCTTTTGAATTAGCTTCTTTCGAAATAGAATCGCCTACTCTTAATGTATCTTTATTAGTATCCCCTGTTGATATACAATATTTTTCATTATAGTAAAATAGAAGTGATTTATTTTCAAAACTTTTTACCTTAATAATTTTAGCATGAATTTCATTATTAATAAAATAAGAATTATTTTGATAAACACACCTGTATAAATATAATACGATAATAGTTATAAAAATTACAAATGGTAAATATTTTTTCAATTTCATAATCATTTGACTTTTTCTGAATTAATTATAAACTGATTCTTCAGTTCTTCATTAATATTAGGAATTACTTTATAAACATAGGAATTCTCAAATAATTCGAAAGGATTATATATTACAATTAAATCACAGATATTATCTTCTTTTATTACTACAAATATTTCCAAAAGATCATTTTGAATATTAATAGAATCTTTATTAATGATTGAAATTATATCGTCTAAAGAAATACTTTTACCTATAAAACTCTCATCATAAGAACAACTTTTGATATGATAAATCGTAACATATTTAGACAAATCATTTTTGTCACAACTTTCAGTTAAAAGATTAAACCAACTATTCATAAAAATCAATTCTTGTTCAAATAAATATAACAAAAAAATCCCTCAGTATTTGAACTGAGGGATTATCTTTTTAAAATCTTAATCTTATACCATTTTTTGTTGTAAAGGCTTTTTTACGGAAAAGGAACAAAGTAAGTCCTCCAATAAAAATAGCCGAATCTGCGATATTAAATACAGGCTGAAAGAACTTATAATGTTGTCCGCCTACAATTGGAATCCAAGAAGGCCAATCAAACTCCACAATTGGGAAATAAAGCATATCTACGACACAGCCCGTAAACCAACCAGAATAACCAGCAAAGTTTGCTTGTGCGATACCTTGATACCCTACCCAATCCTGAAACATTTCATTGTAAGTAGTTCCTTTATCGAAAATAACGCCATAAAAAATTCCATCAAGCACATTCCCTATTGCCCCTGCCAAAACAAGCGCAATCGGAATGATAAAGAAATTATTATTTAGTTTTTTCGACCATGCATTAATATAGTAGATAATCATTCCGATTAGAGCAATTCGTAAAAGTGATAAAACGATTTTACCAGTTTCTCCTCCGAAATGCATACCATATGCCATTCCAGGATTTTCTACAAATGCTATTTTAAACCAACCCAAAACATCTACGTCTTCACCTAAAAAAAAGTGTGTTTTTACGTAAAATTTTGAGATTTGGTCTATGATTAAAACCAAAATGGTAATGAGTACTACTTTTTTCAAAATACTTGATTAACGTTGCATATTTTTAGCTTCGATGCTTAATGTAGCATGCGGAACTAATTTCAAACGATCTTTGTTAATTAATTTTCCTGTTACACGGCAAATACCGTATGTTTTGTTCGAAATACGTAACAATGCATTTTTCAAGTCGCGGATAAATTTATCTTGACGTGCTGCTAATTGTGCATTTTGTTCTTTCGACATGGTTTCAGAACCTTCCTCAAACGCTTTGAAAGTTGGTGACGTATCGTCCGTTCCATTGTTACTATCGTTTGTGTAAGCTTCTTTCAATAATTCATAATCTTTTATAGCCTGATCTAATTTCTCTTGAATTATTGCTCTAAACTCTTCCAACTCTGCATCAGAGTACCTTACTTTTTCATCTGTTGTTGCCATACGCTTACAGTTTTGTAATCGCAATTTGCGTCATCAATCCATTAATTTCAACCTCTGCTCCATTTGCAACTTGGTCTTGTAAAACAAGATCTTCAGCTAATGTTTCAGAACAAATGTAATCTTTGTTTTGCTCGACTGCATTTACGATTGATTCATCATTTTTTAAGTTAAGTATAATTTTGTCGGTTACTTCTAGTCCGGTTTCTTTACGTATATTTTGAATTCTATTTACCAATTCACGTGCAACACCTTCATTAATTAATACTTCAGTTAATTTTAAATCAAGTGCTACTGTCAATGTAGAATTAGAAGCAACAGTCCATCCTGGGATGTCTTTTGTAGCGATTTCAAAATCTTCTAAAACTAAAGTTAATGTTTTGTTGTCAATTAACAAATCTATTTTACCTGATTGCTCTAATTTAACAATTTCTTCATTCGTTAATTCTGCTGTAGCAGCCGAAATAGCTTTCATTTCTTTTCCATATTTCGGACCTAAAGTCTTGAAATTAGGTTTAATAGATTTCACTAAAAGACTTGATGCTTCTTCGTTTGTTAAAAGTTGAATTTCTTTAACGTTAACTTCTTGTTTCAATAATTCTGATACAGCTTCCAAATTAGCTTTCATCGTATCATTCAATACAGGAATCATTACTTTTTGTAATGGTTGACGTACTTTGTTATCACTCAATTTACGAAGTGATAAAATCATACTTGTCGCCGTTTGTGCTAAATGCGTTTGTTCTTCTAATTCGGTTTTAATCAATGATTCGTCTGCAACGGGGAAATCTGCTAAATGCACAGATTCTGCAGGATTTTTACCTGTAGCTGCATTCAAATCTTTGTACAAACGATCCATGAAGAATGGTGCAATTGGAGAACCTAAAATTGAAACCGTTTCTAAAACTTTGTACAATGTTTGGTAAGCTGCAATTTTATCTTTCGAATAATCACCTCTCCAGAAACGTCTTCTTGATAAACGTACGTGCCAGTTTGATAAATTATCTATCACAAATTCTTGAATAGCACGAGCCGCTTTTGTTGGTTCATAATCTGTTAAAAAGGCATCAACTTTTTTCGTTAATGTATTCAATTCAGAAATAATCCATTGATCTAATTCAGCTCTTTCATTTACAGGAATTTCTTCTTCTTCAAATGTAAATCCGTCCACATTCGCGTATAATGCGAAGAATGAATAGGTATTATATAATGTTCCGAAGAATTTACGACGAACTTCGTCCACTCCAGCAATATCAAATTTTAAGTTTTCCCAAGGTTGCGCATTCGCAATCATGTACCAACGTGTTGCATCAGGACCATAAGTTGCCAATGTATCGAATGGATCGACAGCATTCCCCAAACGTTTTGACATTTTTTGACCATTTTTGTCTAATACCAATCCGTTTGACATTACATTTTTATATGCTTTCGAATCAAAAACTAATGTTCCGATTGCGTGTAATGTATAGAACCAACCACGTGTTTGATCGACACCTTCTGCAATAAAATCAGCTGGATACATTGTTCCATTATCAATCAATTCTTTATTTTCGAATGGATAGTGAACTTGCGCATAAGGCATTGCTCCAGAATCAAACCAAACGTCAATCAAATCCGCTTCGCGTTTCATTGGTTTTCCTGATTCAGAAACTAATGTAATTTCATCTACTACATTTTTGTGTAAGTCGATTAAATCATAGTTTTCTTCTGTCATATTTCCAACTTCGAAATTTTGGAAAGGATTAGAAGTCATTACGCCTGTCGCAATTGATTTTTCAATTTCAGCAACTAATTCTTCTACGGAACCAATTACTGTAACTTCATCCCCTTCTTCAGTTCTCCATATTGGCAATGGAATTCCCCAATAACGAGAACGAGATAAATTCCAATCATTGGCATTTTCTAACCAGTTTCCGAAACGTCCTTCTCCAGTCGCTTTAGGCTTCCAATTGATTTCTTTATTCAATTCAACCATACGGTCTTTCACATCCGTTACCTTGATAAACCAAGAATCTAATGGATAATATAAAATAGGTTTGTCTGTTCTCCAACAATGTGGGTAACTGTGTTTATATTTCTCTACTTTGAAGGCTTTGTTTTGCTCTTTTAATAAAATCGCGATTTCTACATCAACCGATTTTTCAGGAGCAGTTCCATCATCGTAATATTCATTTTTTACATATTTACCTCCATAACCTTCTGGTAAATCAGCCACAAAACGACCTTGTAAATCTACTAAAGGAACAGCATTTCCATGCGTATCTAATACCAACATTGGTGGAACACCAGCTTCTTTTGCAACACGCGCATCATCCGCACCAAAAGTAGGCGCAGTATGTACGATACCTGTACCATCTTCTGTTGTTACGAAATCTCCAGGAATTACTTGGAAAGCATTCTCTGCATTTTCGTAAGGCAACGCCCAAGGTAATAGTTGCTCATAACGAGTTCCAACAAAATCAGCACCTTTGTATTCTCCTACAATTCTATAAGGAATTGTCTTATTTCCTGCCGCATAAACTTTAAAATCTTCTTCTGTTTCTGCTAAGAAATATGGTTTACCGAATTGTTTAGCAACCAATGGTTTTCCTAAAATTACGCGAATTGGCTCGAATGTATATTGATTGAATGTTTCAACTACAACATAATCGATATCTGGACCAACTGTTAACGCTGTATTTGATGGCAACGTCCAAGGTGTTGTTGTCCAAGCTAAGAAATACACATCTCCATCAAAATCATTGAATAAATCTGTAGAATCTTTGTTTACTTTAAATTGAGCAACAATCGTTGTATCTGTAACATCTTGATAAGTTCCTGGTTGATTTAACTCGTGTGAAGATAAGCCTGTACCAGCTTTAGGAGAATATGGTTGAATTGTATAACCTTTGTACAACAAATCTTTGTTATAAATTTGCTTCAACAACCACCAAACAGACTCCATATATTTTGGTTTATACGTGATATATGGATCTTCCATATCCACCCAATAACCCATTTCTTCAGTCAAATCATTCCACAAATCTGTGTAACGCATTACTGTACGTTTACACGCTTCGTTATATTCTTCAATTGAAATTTTAGTTCCAATATCTTCTTTGGTAATTCCTAATTCTTTCTCAGTTCCCAATTCTACTGGTAAACCATGCGTATCCCAACCCGCTTTACGAAAAACTTGTTTTCCTTTCAAGGTTTGGTAACGACAAAATATATCTTTGATAGAACGTGCTAAAACGTGGTGAATCCCTGGCTTTCCGTTTGCAGAAGGAGGACCTTCATAGAACACAAAAGATGGATTTCCATCACGCGTAGAAATACTTTTTTCGAAAACATTATTTTGTTTCCATTCTTCTAACGTTTCTTTTGAGACTTGTACCAAGTCTAAGTGCTTATATTCTCTAAACTTTTTTGCCATCGAATTCTTTCTTATTTCTTCTAAATCAAGGAGTGCGAATATAAGAAATTTTTACATATTTTTATTGTTATAGAAACGAAAATCATATTAATAATTGCTTAAATTTATACCAATATTATAGATTTAACAATTCTTGAATAAAAATCAGATGATTTCAGATTTAATTCAGGATTAAACAAATAATTAACAACAATTTTTAAAGATATTTTTTCGATGAAAAAAGGCTTCAAATATTACTCAATTCTATTTCTAATTTTGCTTTTTGCAAGTTGTTCCAAAAACGAAGATTATACGGTTTTGATTCCTACAGATGTAGATTTTGTTGCGTTGATAAATCCAAAATCAATTGCAGAAAAAGGTAATTTTCAGAAATTAGAACAATATAAAATTTATCAATTAGCCGAAGGCGAACTTAAAAATCAAGATCCAACTTTTGATCAATTATTAAATGATATCAAAAACAATCCGACTTCAGCAGGCATAGATATTATCAGCCCTATTTACATTTTTGGACAAAAAATTAATGAAAAAAATATGGTTGCGTTGATTACAAATATGCGTGACAAACATCAATTTGAAAAACATTTATCAACCATTTACAAAGGTTTATACAAAAAAGATATTTCGTTTGAAAAGAAAGATGGTTTTACAACAATTTCTGGATTCAATAAACCGTTTATGGCTTGGAACAAATCTCAATTTTTATTGATTGTTTCTGAATTTGGTGTTGGAGAAAAAGCGATTCAAGATTATTTCGCGAAAATTATCAACGACAAACATTCACTTGCGAAAGAAAATAACAGCTTTGGAGATTTTGTTAAAAACTCGCAGGATATCAACATTTGGTACACTGGAAATTTCTTGAAAAACTTCTCGAAACATGAAAGTTCTGAAAAGAAAAACCTTGATTTCACAAAAAGTTCTTGGGTCAATTTTATTTCATTTACTTCGGACGGAATTAGTTTTACACAGAAATTTCATCCAGATGCGATTACAAAAGTTAAATTACAAAAACATCCGATGTGGAAATCAAAAATCAATACTGATTTTTTCAAGTATTTTCCTGCGCAAAGTTACATGAACATTGGACTTGGAATTTATCCTACCAACACGCGTTATGTGTTCGAAAATCAGAATTTCTTGACTACTTTTTTAGAACAATATGAAATTGATTTGAACAAATTAGAACAAAGTTTTGAAGGCGAAGCTTTGTTTAGTGTATATGATTTTGAGATCGGAAAAGCATTTAATCCAAATGACTTTTTTGGGAAGAAAGAAGCTTTTATCAAGCAAGTTGTTTATCCTCAATTTGTTTTGGGAGGAAAAATGAAAAACGATCTTTTCTTCAACAAATTTATTAAATCTCATCAAGAAAATATTCAGAAAATTGGACCTTATTACATGTTACCAATTTCGACAAATATGAAGATTTATATGACATACAAAAACAATTTGATGTACATCACAAATAATCAATCGATTATGAATCAATATTTGAACAAAATGGTAAGTTCTTCAAATTTTGTCACAACAGGATACGCTACAAACGCTTCAAATCCAATGTTTGGTTACGTGAATCTAAATTTTGATCAATATCCAAAAGAAGTTCAAAAATATATTTATCAACAAATTCCGTTCGGAAACACGAAAGAAATGCAAACGGTTTTATCTTATTTTGATCACATCGATTACCGCGTTTCGAATGAATACACAAAAACAGGAAAAATACATATGAAAAAGACGGATAAAAATAGTTTGGAAGTGATTTTCTTACTTTTGGACCAAGCTTATTCACTATTTTTCAATCAAGCTGCACAACAAAATGGAAATTAAAATCAGTCAACTTGTTCCGCATCCTTTGAAAGAATTTGGGTTCGAACAATCTGAAATTTGGAAAAATACATACACTTTTTCAAGCGGAAATATTTATCAAATCGTTGCACATTCTGGTGTTGGAAAATCGACGTTGATTAATATTTTGTACGGTGATAGAAAAGATTATGACGGAGAAGTTTTGTTTGATGGACAAAATATTAAGAATTATTCTTTGAATGATTGGACAAAAATTAGACGCGAAAAAATTGCGTATGTTTTTCAAGGTTTGCATTTGTTTGAAGAATTAACTTTGATGGAAAATATCCAATTAAAAAATGTATTAACACAACATCAATCTGAAAATCAAATTATTGAATGGATTGAAAAAGTTGGTTTAAAAAGTCATTTACATCAAAAAGCGATTCATCTTTCTTATGGTCAACGTCAACGAATTGCGGTGATTCGCGCACTTTGTCAACCATTTGATTTTCTACTTTTGGACGAACCTTTTAGCCATTTAGATGAAATGAATCAACAACTTTTGATTGATTTGGTTACCAAAGAAGCTGCAAAAAATAACGCTGGAATCATCTTTACAAGCTTACACGAAATTCACGATAAACGCCTTACAAATGTCATTCAACTCTAAAACTTTAATCGAAAAATTAGTTCGTAAAAACCTAAGTTTTTTACGAATTACAACCTTTTGTTTTTTCTCAATTATTGGATTTTTCATCTTGATTTTAGCTGGAACAATTTATTTGGATTATGCCAAAAATTTTGGAGAAGATAGTTCAGTTTGGAAAGCAAATTATGTGGTCTTAAACAAAAAAATATCGTCTTTACAAACGTTGACTGGTGAAAAACCAAGTTTTAGTGAAGATGAAATTAATGATTTGAAATCACAGAATTTTGTTGCAAAAGTTGGAACATTCAAAAGCAGTCAATTTCCTGTGAAATTGCAAGTTGGTGGTGTTGCTGGAATTCGTGGTTTTTCGACTGATTTATTTTTTGAATCTGTTCCAGAAGATTTCATTGATGTAAAAGAATCAGATTGGAAATGGCAAGAAGGACAAGATTTTATTCCGATTATTATTCCAAAAAGTTATTTGAATTTGTACAATTTCGGTTTTGCAACAAGTCAAGGTTTACCACAAGTTTCGGAAGGATTATTTACTAAAATTCCTTTTCAATTGGTTTTAGGAAAAGGAGAAAATCAGAAAGTATATCAAGCGAGAATTGTCGATTTTACGACTAAAATTAATACCATTTTAGTTCCCGAAAACTTTTTGGAGTGGGCAAATCATACTTATGCACCTCAAAAAAATACAGAACCTTCGCGAATTGTTGTTGAAACGAAATCTCAAGGTGACGAAAATGCTTCGACTTATTTTGAGCAACAAAATTATGATATCAACAAAGACGAATTGAAAAATAATGAACTGACGTATTATCTAAAATTAGCTTTTTCGTTGGTTTTATTTATTGGATTAATCATTGTTTTTGCAGCGATTTGGTTAATGATTATCAATTTTCAATTGATGATTGAAAAGAATAAACACAAAACGAAAGATTTATTTTTGATTGGATACAACATCAATCAATTAGCTCGTCCGTATCTTAAATTTTCGATTATATTTATGTTAATTAGTTATCTTATTTCGATTCCGCTGGTTTATTTTGTTTTAGATATTATCAAAGAAAAAGTCGGAAAATTTATGGCAACAGAAACTTCTCACGTTTGGGAAGTTATTGGTTTTGGATTAATCATCGTGATTATTTTATTCATTATTAATAAAATAATTTTGACACAATCGATAAAAAAAATTGCATTGAAAGATTAATACTAAAATCTATAAAAACATAAAAAAGGATTCTGAAAAACTCAGAATCCTTTTTATTTATACTTAAATATTCTCGATTAGAACGAATATCCAACTCCTACAGAAAACGAATGATTTTTTACATCACCAACTTCTACATTGTTGTTGTTTTTATTATCTCCTATTTTAGTTAATCCCATATAGTATCTCGCTCCAACATTGATATTATCTGTTACATTATATCCCAAACCAAAGTTAACACCGAAATCAAAATCTTTCACATTATCTTTAATGTCAGTTTTTTCTTCCGTATTGTACACGGTATTATTTACATAGGTACTAACTTGCGTTTTATTACTCGCGTATACATTGTATCCAAATTGAGGTCCAGCCTCTATATTAAAGCGACTTCCAGCAGGATAAAATTGAAGCATTACTGGAACTTGAATATAATCTAAAGTCGTTTTATTGTAATTTTTTACCGTCGTGTTTCCAACTTCTGTTACGTCAGTTTTTTCTCGTCCCCCCATTCGTGTAAAATTAACCTCTGGCTGAACTGCAAACTGTTCTGTAATTGGAAAATGTCCATACAAACCAGCTCCAAAACCAACCTTATAATCGTTATTGTTCACGTCTTTTCCGTTAAATGAAGACATATTTGCACTTGATTTAATACCAAATTGTGACGATGTTGTTTTTTCTTGTGCGCTCAAACTAACAACTCCTAACATTGCAGCAGCAATAAAAAATAATTTTTTCATCTTTTTAAATTTTATAGTTTTAATTATGATGTATGCATAATTTCAAGTCTTGTGCCAAATAATGTTAAAAAGAAATACTTAAAACTTTAATCAAGTGACTTAAAACTACTTAACAACTAAATTTTAACATTCAAAAAACCATATTAATACAAAAAAAGCTACATCTTTCGATGTAGCTTGTATCAATTATAAGTTGTTCTTTAATTAGAATTTATAAGCAAATCCGATAGATACTGCATCAAAATTATAATCTACTGTATTCGTATTTTCTGGACCCGCAGAGATTCCTTTATATCCTGCATATAGATCCCATGTTGGAGCAGAGTATCCAATTTTAGGTTGCCAAAATAAACCTCCATCAATTCCATCTTTAGTTGAAAATGCATAACCTAAGTCTGCACCAACAAAGATATTACTATTTGCAAATTCATATTTTGCTGTAGCTGCTAATGGAATAAATCCAACATCTTCTTTTTCTGCTATAACAACATTATTTACTTTAATGTCTTTTCCAATAAAATGATCGTATCCAACTTTAGCACCTAATTTAAAGTTACTAGCAATTGGATGTAAGTAAGCTAAATCAACTCCTACGTTGAATGATGAAACGTCTGATGCGTCTCCTACTGGAATACCTACGTGTACTGTACCTTCAACTCCTGTTGTTTGCGCTGAAACTCCAATCATACCTGCTACTGCGAAAGCAGCTGTTAATAATACTTTTTTCATTTTTATAATGTTTTAAAATATTTACAATTTTGTTAAACTTATTAGTATAATTTCAATTTGTGTGCCAAACTCCAAAACTCAATAATGATAAAACACACTAAAAATAACAATTACTTAATATTCAAAACTTTATTTCACAAAAAAAGCTCCAAAATAATTTTGGAGCTTTTCTATTTTTATTGATTTGACTTATTGTCCGACCATTTTGTATAAAATATTCTGCTGTTGTTTTGCATAATTGGTATCAATTTCTGCAGCTACACCAATCATTTCGTCTAAATAATTAAACTGATTCATGATTTTTGCTTGATCAGCTGCGTCAACTTTTCCATCTGCCACAACTTCTTTATATAAGGTTTCGAATTTCTTCAAAACAGGATTATAAGCAGATTCGAAAACTTTCAATGCTTTTTCTTTATCACCTCTTTCACCTAAAGCGGAAGCTTCGTTGTAGATTGACATCATCAAATCATTTTTAGCCGCGGCTAAATCTGAACCAATTGAATATCCTTTCCCTGAAGGCAACGACTCAAAGAAAGCTATTTTCGCATTTGCTTCTTTACGAACATGTGCAAACAATTCTTGCGCTTTTTTATCCTCTCCAGCTTTCAAATAAATTCCGGCAATTCTACTTACTCCATAACCAATGTCGTATTTCGCTAAAGCAGGAATTTCTAACATCACTTTGTCTAAAACTGTAATCGCTTCTTTTTTGCGTCCAGCATTCAATAAATCATCTGCCAAACGAACAGCAGTATTTCTATAAGAAGATGTATAGTTACGCTCTGTCAAACTAAATGACGCATCAGGATTATTGTATCCAGACCATTTGTAAGAATTGAATGTTCTTAACAACATATCATTATCAGAAGCTCCAATAATTCCTCCTTTACCAAAAGGGGTATAAATCGGAACTAATTTATAACTCATTCCAGCATTCAATAAATAATCATTCATATAGAATGTATTTTCTGGATCAGAAATTCCTCCACCACTAAAGTAAATAGGACGATCCCAATTGTATTTCGCCATCATTGACAACAACAATAAATTGTTTTTGAACAAACTTGACGCTTTGATATTAATTGTGATTGAATCAACCATTTTATCTGCATCTTTTGCACTTACAATTCCATATTTTAGCGCGTTTGCTTTATTTACAGGAACTACAATTTTAGAAACAGGTAAATAATTTGCTCCACCAATTGGATAACCAAAATAATCTGCTAAAGCTTGTTTTTCTGGTGATTTATTATCTAAAATAAAATCCATCGCTTCTTTAGCGGTCATACTATCTGTTGTGATATATTTTTGTAAAGGTTTTAAACTTTTATAAACTGACATCACTTGGTTTGGATCAATTTCAGGATCAGATAAATATTGAGCAACTTGCTCGATTGGCATTTGACTTAACGTTTCTAATGTTTGATTAGATCCTGGTTTGATGAAACCATTTATTTGATCAAAAATATTTTTAATTGAACCTCCAACCACAAAAATTTGATCGTTAGTTCCAGATTGATAATCTTTCGGTTTCAAATCACTTGGAAGTGGTGCTGCATTGTACGTTCTGCGTAATAATTGCTCTAAATTCCATGGAGAAGCAGCCAACGTTAAATTCGCAATTTTTACATCATCACGGAAATTTTCGGTTTCTTGTAATCCCCAAAGTGGATAAGTATCATTGTCACCATAGACAAAAAGAATAGCGTTTTTATCGAGCGGATTCAGATAATTGTACGCCAAAGAATAAGCTACAGAACGCTCTGAACGATCGTGATCGTCCCAGTTTTGAGCTCCCATTAAAATTGGAATACCAGCTAAAATAACAGTCGTTCCAATTGCTAAAGACGGTTTCAATTCTTTCTTCATCAATTTTTGAAGTAATAAATAAACTCCTTGCACACCCAATCCTGCCCAAATCGCAAATGCATAGAAACAGCTTACCAATGCATAATCACGTTCACGAGGCTCGAAAGGTTTTACAGATGTATAAAAGATGATTCCGACACTTGTTAAAATAAACAATGACAACAATGACCACCAGTTGACAAAATTTCTGTTTAATTGTGTAAATAATCCGATTAAACCTAAGAATAATGGTAACATGAAATACACATTTGTTCCATCATTTCTATATTCATCTGGTAATTTTGATTGATCTCCTAAACGTGGATTATCAATAAATGGAATTCCTGAAATCCAGTTACCTTTTGTAATCTCGAAATTACCTTCTAAATCGTTTTGACGACCAGAGAAATTCCACATAAAGTAACGGATAAACATATAGTTGATTTGGTAATCAATAAAGTAATTAAATTGTTCACCAAATGTAGGTGGTTCGATATCTAAAATCTCACCATATTTCTTAAGTTCTGCAACTTTTAATTGTCTGTTTTGACGCTTTTCTACCAATTGAGCGTACATTTGTTGCGCTTCTTTATCACCAGCATATTGTGCATTCAAAGAGAATTTTGGAAAAGCATAAACTGCCGCATAATTCTCCATCACACCTGGGTCTGGACTGAACATTTTAGGGAAAAACTTCACATATTTATCTTCATATGTATAATCTAAACGATCCGAAACTTTCAAATATTTTCCTGTACGTTTATCCTTGATATATTCAGAACTACGAACTGTACTTTCTGGCGCTCCATTAGTATCACGCTTAATTCCGTCACTTGCAATATGAGCCGTAAAAACTGGTCCGTACATCACAGGCCAAGAACCATATTGTTCACGATTAAAATAATCTAAAACACCCAAAGCTGTATCAGGATCATTCAAATTCATGTGAGGATTTGCGTTTGCACGAATCGGAATAACTAACCAACATGAGAAACCAATCAACATAAAAATCACACACCACGAAATTGTATTCAATAATGCTGAACCATATTTCTGAGTTAATTTAATCGCAAAATAGAAAACTGCAATTAAAATAATAGTGGCGATAATTGTCCCAGAATTGAAAGGCATTCCCAAATTATTGACTACAAAAATCTCTGTTCTACCAAAGAAAGTCATTACAACTGGAAAAATTATTTTGAATACAAAAGCTAAAATAATCAATGTAATAACATTTGCGATTAAAAAACTTTTGATTGTAAATCTATATTTTCGAGCATAGTATACAAAACAAACTGCTGGAATTGCTAACATTGCCATTAAGTGAACACCAACCGATAAACCAATCACCAACGAAATAATTACCAACCATTTGTTTCCTCTAGGTGTATCAGCGACTTGATCCCATCTTGTAATCAGCCAAAATAATAACGCTGTGAAGAAAGATGCCATTGCATAAACTTCTCCTTCTACCGCAGAAAACCAGAATGTGTCGCTAAACATAAAAATTGCAGCTCCAACTAATCCACTTCCTAATGTTATAATTTTTTGAGAAGCATTTAGTTCAATCGCATCGACATTCATTGGATCTTGCGTTTTTGCAAACATTTTTCGAGCAAAATATGTAATTGTCCAAAACAAAAACATAATTGTTCCTGCGCTATATAAGGCAGATGTACTGTTGATTAATATGGCATATTTGCTTCCGTCACCAAAAGCTAAACCAGACCAAACAGCTCCCATTATTTGGAACAAAGCTGCTCCTGGTGCATGCGTAACTCCTAATTTTGCTGATGACACAATGTACTCACCACAATCCCACAAACTCAGGTAACGTTCCATCGACGCCAAATACAATATTGTCGCTATCAAGAACATCGCAACACCCAAGATGTTGTTCCACTTTTTGAAATTTATATCCATTTTGTTTTAATAAACTATCTTGCGAAAATAAGATAAAAAATTGATATAGCTTAGGATTGAGATGATTAAATTCTGATTACAATCACATCTAAACAATATGCATTTATCGCATATTTTTAAATTAATTTTAAATTTTCTAATCGATTCATTTACATATTAACAAAACATCAAATCCTTCAAAATAAAGATACATTTTCTCAAATAGTTTTGATTCTAAACTTTTTTCATCTAAATTTGCAATGCAAAAAGCAATGCCTTTAACAGACAAAATTCTACAAACGGGCTTCACTTTTGACGATGTGTTATTAGTGCCTGCCTACTCAGAGATATTACCGAACCAAGTATCTCTACAAACAAGATTCACAGACAATATTACCCTTAACATTCCGATAGTTTCTGCTGCGATGGATACTGTATCCGAAGCAAGATTAGCAATTGCATTAGCGCGTGAAGGAGGTTTATCTTTCGTTCACAAAAATATGTCGATCGAAGAACAAGCGAATGAAATTGATATGGTAAAACGTTCGGAAAACGGAATGATTTCTGATCCAATTACTTTATCTCGTCATCACAAGTTGCAAGACGCTGTAAACTTAATGGAGAAATACAAAATCTCTGGTTTACCTGTTGTTGAAGAGGATAGAACATTGGTTGGAATTATTACAAATCGTGATATTCGTTACCAAGAAAACTTCGATCAATTGGTAGAAGATGTGATGACAAAAGAAAATATTGTAACTTCTGATATTGATACTGACCTTAAGAAAGCAAAAGAAATTCTTTCTCGTTACCGTATCGAAAAATTACCAATCGTTGACGAAAACAATAAATTAATCGGATTAATTACGATAAAAGATATTGACAATTTAACTGAATTCCCTAATGCATGTAAAGATACAAAAGGTCGTTTACGTGTTGGTGCAGGAGTTGGAGTTGGTGCTGATACATTAGAACGCGTTCAAGCTTTAGTAAACAAAGGTGTTGATATCGTAGCGTTAGATTCAGCTCACGGACATTCTGCTGGAGTTATTAGTAAAGTTGCTGAAGTTAGAAATGCTTTCCCTGAATTAGATATCGTGGGTGGAAATATTGTAACTGCTGAAGCAGCAAAAGCTTTGATTGATGCTGGAGCAAATGCTTTAAAAGTTGGTGTTGGACCTGGTTCTATCTGTACAACTCGTGTTGTAGCTGGTGTTGGTGTACCTCAACTTTCTGCTATTCATGATGTACATTCTTATGCAAAAACAAGAAATGTTTCGATTATTGGAGATGGTGGAATCAAATTATCAGGTGATATTGTAAAAGCGGTTGCTGCTGGGGCAAACTTGGTGATGTTAGGAAGTTTATTCGCTGGAACAGATGAAGCACCAGGAGAAGAAATTATTTTCCAAGGTCGTAAATTTAAAGCTTATCAAGGAATGGGATCATTAGCTGCAATGAAACGTGGTTCTAAAGATCGTTATTTCCAAGCTGATGCGAAAAAATTAGTTCCAGAAGGAATTGAAGGTCGTGTTCCTCACAAAGGTTCTATTGCAGAAGTTGTTTACCAATTATGCGGTGGATTACGTGCTGGAATGGGTTACTGCGGAACTCCAACAATTCAAGATTTAATTGATAACGGTAAATTCGTTAAAATTACAGGTGCTGGTTTACATGAATCTCATCCACACGATGTTGTTATTACAAAAGAAGCTCCTAATTATTCGAATTAATTGAAGCGTATTATAAAATAAAAAAAAGCAGGCTTATAGCCTGCTTTTTTATGTCTAAATTTTAGCTATAAAAAAACCACCTCAAGAGGTGGTTTAATTTATTAATATGATTTTAATTATTTTAGAATATATCCCAAAATACTTTTGTAGTTAATTTATCACCACCAATTGCCTTACCAGCTGCTTGCCAATTAGCATTATTAACAGTTTGTTCATTAATTGGATAAGTATATCTAGTAGGTACTTTTCCATCTGCTGCTGCAACCGCATTAGGAGCCGATAAAATAGGGTAATCTAATCTACGATAGCTATTCCAAGACTCAAATGGTCTATTAAAAAATGCAATCCAAGATTGTTCTCCAATTAATTTTTTCCAATTAGCTGCACTGAATGATACTTCAGACTTAGCTAAATACGCTACAGCATCAGTCTCTGTTCCTCCATTTGCAATAATTGATTGAGTAACGGCCTTTTCATAGAAATCCTTCGCTGATCCTCCTACAGAGAATCCTCTTGAAGCAGCTTCTGCTAAGTAAAAGTTAATTTCATAATTTTGAAACAAATAACCTGGAGCATCAGCTTTTACTAATACATCAGAAATATGAGATAATGCTGAATAGGTATTCGATTTACCTACAACACCACCTTTATATATTCCATCATTATTTTTTGTGAAATAACCATTAATTCTAGGATCTCCTAATTCAACTAATCTATTTACAAATGTATCAGCAGGAACAAAATCAGAACGATTACTTGCAATTACATTAGCATATATAGGATTATAATTAGGAGATGTAGAAGGATAAGCAAATACAGTATTTTGCGATTCATCTTTAATAGCTCCAGCAAAAGCACTTTCTATAGTCGTTTTAGCTAAAGCAGCATCTACATCCGCAAGATTAATACCTAATTTAATTTTTAATGAATTTCCAAACTCAACCCATTTAGCCACATTTCCATTATAGAAAAAATCTCCTGTTGTAAAGGAACCTTGAGAAATATCCATATCAGCTAAATCTTTATTTACCCTTGCTATTAAATCAGGATAGATATCTTGGTCATTATCGTATTTAGGCAACACATTTAAAGGGTCTAAAGACTCTTTGTATGGTACATCTCCAAAAGAGTCAACAATAATTTGATAAATATAAACTTGAACTAAATCAAGAACTGCTATTTTATTTTTCTGAATTTTATCAAATTCTGCTTGATCTTGTGAACTTGGTTTAACTTCTTTATTTACAATTTCTTTAGCAGATTTTAAATCTCCCAATCTTCTATATAATGTAGTCCAGTGATTATCTGGAACTTTTCTTGTTCCAGTAAAATTAAACCTTGCATCATTCTGATACATTGTTGTAGCCCAATATTGTTGGAAAAACCTAAATACATTTGAATTAACATTTGGAGTTGTCATTTGATCTGTTAATGACTTCTCTACATTTGATAATAAGGTTTGAGCCGGTACATCATATAATTTTCCATCATCTTTGTTATAATCAGGATCATCATTAATACATGATGTTAATCCTAAAAGTGATACAACTGATATTGATAAGAATAACTTTTTCATTTTGTCTTAAAAATTAAATTTAACATTAAAAGAGTAAACTCTTGTAGTAGGCATTACACCAGATTGATACCCTTGAATATTTCCTGATGACATACCTGCTTCAGGATCTGCATAAGGTACATTTTTATGAATAATCCATAAATTATTACCTAATAAACTAAAAGACGCTCCTTTTACAAATGTATTACGCAATAATTTCTCTGGTAAAACATACGAAAGACTAACTTCTCTTAATTTTACATATGATGCATCATAAACAAATTCTTTGTGAGGGAATAATGAATCATCAGCATGAGAACGATCAATTCTCACATCGTTTGCAACTCCATTACTTCCTTCTTTTACTCCAGGTAGAATAACACCTCCACCTTGTGACAATGGATTTCTTAAAGGATTACCTAAGTCATTATTACCAACTGTATTAGGATATAAACCAGTATACTGTCCATAATATTGATCTAATGAGAATAAACTTCCTCCTTTTTTCACATCAACCAAAAATCCTAAAGTTACATTTTTATATCTAAACTTATTATGGATACCTCCTGTCCAATCAGCTTGTATATTTCCTAAGACTTGATCGCTCTTCATCACATAATAACCATCAGCATCTACAATTTTATTACCATTTGCATCATAAGTATAATCAATACCTCTAATTGTACCATAAGCTTCACCTACAGTTGCATTAAGAGAAGTAGCTTGGAATGATGCTAATTGTAAATTATCTCGTCCTTCATTTAATGAAATTACTTTATTTTTATTCTTAGCCCAGTTAATTGTCATGTCCCATTGGAAATTTTCAGAACGGATTGGTACTAAGTTTAAACTAACCTCAATTCCTTTATTTTCTGTTTCACCTGCATTTACTAAAGAGTAAGTATAACCTGTAGATGTTGATTGTGGTACATTAAAAATAAGATCTGTTGTGTTTGTTTTATAGAATGATAAATCTAAATTAACACGTCTTTTTGCGAATGAACCTTCAAAACCAACTTCCCAGCTTTTTGTATTTTCTGGTTTTAGATTTAAAACATTTACATATGAAGAAGAATTTTGACTTAATGCATTACCGTTTAAAACTCCATTATTTGTTCTATATCCAGTTTGTCCATATACTGGGTCATTACCAACTACAGCATAACTTGCGCGCACTTTCATGAAATTAATCCAATCAGCTTTTATTAACTCAGACAATACTAAACTTGTTCCAAATGAATAATACCAATAAGAACGTTTTGCATCAGGATGAATAGCTGTTGATTGATCATTACGTACAGAACCTTCTAAAAACCATGTCTTATCTAAATCAAACGATGCCTGAGCATAAACACCTAATTTATCGTATTTTAATCTAGTTTCAATAGGTGCGTAGTTCACAACCGTATTGCTTAAACTATAAACTCCAGGTACAACTAATCCTCCTGTTGTAGAAGCTTCAATCGCATTTACTTTAGCATGTTTATATGTGTATCCTCCTACTAAACCTACTCCAATTCTATCAGAAATATTCGTTGTATAACGAGCTATTAAATCGTAAGTAGTTTGTAAGAAATCTCTTTGATACACCCAGTAACCAGAAGTTTCATCAGCTGCTGCTACTCCAAACTCTTCTGCATGACTACCTACAGCTTTTCTTTGATCTTGTCTATCATGAGAATAATCAACTGTTACACGTCCTAAAATGTTAAACTTACTTGTAACATCCCAACTTAAACTACCACCAGTTAAAACACGAGTTCTCCAATCTTCTTCATAATTCTCATAACGATCCCAGTAAGGATTATTCCAATAAGCTACTCCGAAATCACCATTTGCTGGATCATTGATATTCCAAGTAATATTATTACGATCTCTAAAATATTCTTGTTTTAACTCTCTAATATCAACATTAGTAGGCCACCATTGTCTAAATCCTGTAAGTACATTATCACTGTAACCTACACTATTACGACCAACAGTATTTTGGTTCGTAAAAGTCATAAAAGTAGACGCTGTTAAATTATCTGCAAGTTTATAAGAATAGTTACCATTAATAATATTTCTATTCAACTTACTGTTAGGTAGAGTACCTTTTTCATTATTGTTAGTAAATGTAAAATTAAAGGTACTTATATCACTACCCCCAGATAAGTTTACACTATTTACATATGAATATGAATTCTGAAAAAAGCTAGCTGGACCATTTTTTGCCATTTGCCATGGAGTAGCTTTTCCAAAATTTGGATTACCTGGAGCATAAGCATTCCATTGATAAACCATTTTACTTGGGTCATAACGAGGACCATAAGAACCATCTGAGCCAAAAGAAGAATAAATGTTTCCATTTTCATATGTAAAATCGTCTTCACCATTATATCCAGCACCATATTGATCTTGATATTTAGCAAAAGTAGATTTATCAATTTCTCCAACAGAAACTGTAGAATTTAATGTTATACCTAATGCTTGATTCTTCTTACCTTTTTTAGTCGTGATCATTATCACACCATTAGCTCCTTCACTACCATACAATACCGTTGCCGCAGCTCCTTTAAGGACATTGATTGATTCAATATTATTTGGATCCATATCAGAAGCTGAGTTACCAAAATCAAATCCAGATCTACCTGTTGAAGCATTTGAAGAACTCAAATTTGAGTTATTAATAGGCACACCATCAACAACAATTAAAGCTTGATTATTCCCTGTAATACTTTTAGCCCCTCTTAAAACAATATTTGTAGATCCTCCAAAATTAGAATTTGCTTTAACTTCTAGTCCTGCTACTTTTCCTGATAAATTATTCAAGAAGTTATTTGTCGGTGTAGAATTAATTTGATCTGCATCTAATTTTTGAGAAGCATAACCTAAAGATTTTTTCTCTCTAGTAATTCCCATTGCTGTTACTACAGCTCCTTCTAACTCTACTGTTTCAGAAGGTTTAAGTGTTACTTTATATTCTGAACCTGCACCAACTGCGAAACTCTGAGTTGGTAACCCCATCGCTTCCACTGTTACTAAATCTCCTTGCTTAGCCTCAATACTAAACATTCCATTTTCGTCAGTATAAGCTTCCTTTCCTGAAGTTGTCTTCACTACTGCATCAGCAACAGGAAGTCCATCAGAGTCTGTTACAGTTCCTGTAACAGTCTTTTCTTGCGCATATAAAGAAGCTCCTAAAAGAAGTCCTCCTAATACAAACAAGTTTTTTAAATTTCTCCTCATCTGTTAAAACATTTTTAAAACTATTATAAACTTAAGATTTCTCTAACATTTACAAAACTTTTTTATGCTAAATTTTGATAACTTTGTTAAAAAAATAAAAAATTGTATAAAGTTTTATCAAATCTCGAATATGAAATAGGTTGCGATGAAGCAGGAAGAGGATGTTTAAGTGGTCCGGTTGTAGCAGCAGCCGTTATTTTGGGAAATGATTTTGAAAATGAAATTATTAATGATTCAAAACAATTATCTGAAAAGAAAAGAAATTCGTTGAGAACATTTATAGAAGAAAATGCTAAATATTGGGCAATTGGAATTGTTTGGCCAAATGAAATTGACGAAATAAATATCTTAAACGCTAGTTTTTTGGCTATGCATCGAGCAATAGATCAATTAGATTGTCCGAAAGATTTGATTGTTGTTGATGGAAATCGTTTTAATAAATATCATGATGTCCCACACAAATGTATTATAAAAGGTGATTCAAAATATATGAATATTGCGGCAGCATCTATTTTAGCAAAAACGTATCGTGATGAATATATGGAAAAAATCCATGAAGAATTTCCAATGTACGATTGGAAAAAAAATAAAGGTTATCCTACCAAAGCTCATCGTTTAGCGATAAAAGAATATGGAGCTACTCCTTATCATAGGATGACATTTAAATTATTACCAGATCAATTAAGTTTAGATTTATAAAAAGAGGTTGTTAATAAATTAACAACCTCTTAAAACTTAAAAAAATTAGTACAGCTTATTTCTTAGTCACTTTTTGCGAATAAGATTTTTTATCTGTTTTTATATTTAATAAATATACTCCTTTTGGATATTTAGATAAATCTATTTTTGATTCTTTTTTATCTATCTTATTTGTTTCTACTAACAATCTACCTGACATATCAAAAACTTGATAGCTAACAATTTTTTCTTTACTTGATAGTGTAACAAAATCAGTAGTAGGATTAGGGTAAATATTAAATTCAACTTTATTTAAGTCTTTTAATCCTAAAGAATTACAATTAATTTGTGCTGCCCATCCTCTTAATTCTAATCCACCATCTGATCTAAAACGAATAGTAATTGCTCCAGAATCATCCGTAGAAACGAATGGTCCAGGAATTTTATTTCCGTTTAATTCTTTTCCATTTTCAAATAATTTTGAAGCATTACTAGATGTTCCATTATAAACATTCATATAATCATAAACTCCATTTTCATCAGCAGGTTCTACATCAAATTCTGTAAAAGTGATTGACACTTTTTCGCCCGCAACAAGAGGTTTAAATACTTTTATAAAATTCTCATTAGGCGAATAGTTTCCATTTGCTCCACCAGAATCATAATAAATATCTCCATTACAATAATCTCCAGGAATTTCAATAATTGATGTTACAGAAGAAGAATTAGATGTTGCTGTACATTTATTTGCTACTTCAATTCTGTAGTATGCATTTCGATCTAAATTTTCAAACTTTAATATTTTTGATGTCGTTTCTTTCCATTGAGCTTCTGTATCACCAATTTTCTGAAACATATAAATCCAAACAGTTCCTACATCATCATTTAACGTATATGTAATATTTTGTCCTTCAAGAGAACCTGTTACAGATTTTATTGTTTGTTGACAAGTCATACTACAATCTGTACTTAAACAAATTTTACCGTCAACAGTAGCACGAATTAAATTCCCTGGTTGTTCTCCAAAACCATTTGAGAAATTAATACCAACTCCTCCTATTAAATGACAATAACTCATAATTGTACCTTTATCAGCATAAGGTATTGGTCCTGTAGGACAAGTACCTTCTGCTAAATCTGGATTAGCTGTAGGCGCGCAACCATCTATAGCTGTACCATCTCCATTCCATGAACATGCATGTGTATGAGGCGAACCTAATGCGTGCCCCATTTCATGTGTCATCGCCATAATTGTCCAAGAATAAACAGGCACATTATTATAAGTCATGTTAATTCCTGAATAAGCAAAATGATATTCATTATTACACATCGAATTTAGGTAAGCAACAGAAGTAGTAGATGGATAATTTACTAAATGCGCTAAATCTCCATCAAATTCAGTTCTTGTTGTTCTAAATTTATTTAACTGAGCACTATAATTACCTGTATATGGATCTTGTTCTTTCCAAATCATCACTTTAGATAAAGAAGTTCTGATGTAATCATTTGTATAAAGTGTAGCTATATTATTATGAATAGCAGTCAACCAATTCAAAGTTTTTGTTTCATCTAAACCATTCTGCTTATAAGGGGCATAAGCAATCTCATAATAAACACGAACACATTTTTCTGTCATTTCATTCGTTGTCTTTTTTAAGATTTTTGGATCATAATTAGGTTTATAATTTTTATTTTCTTCTAATTGATCTAAAGCACACTTTACGTTACTTTTAGCTTCTACATTATATGAAGAATACGTTACATATTCTTCAGAATTTTGTAATTTACCAATAACCACATCTCCTAGAGCAGTAGATGAAGCAACACCAATCACTTGATCTTCGAAAATAGAAATTGCAACAACAGACGTTCTATCGCCTTGGATAATTCCTTGATAATACAATCCTGGTTTGAAATTAATTAATTTATTATTTTGATCGACTGCTTTAAAATTATCCGTAAACAATGCATCATTCTTTACTAATTCTAAACTAATTTGACGACCTTCAAACGGAACATCTAATGTTAAAGAAGTTGGTTTTGATTGATATAATTTAGTTAATTCCGCTTTTTCTAAATTAAAAACAGAAACTCCTTTTGCAAAGTCTGCAAATTGATTCCCTTTTTGTTGAATTACATCGCTGAATACATCATACGATTTGAAACTGCGACTCGTTAATTTAGCTTGCTCTACTTTTTTAGCAATCGGCCTTTCTTGACCAAAAGTAAGCGTACTAAATACGAACGCAATTAATAGTAAAATTAATTTCTTCATATTTATTTTGTGTTAATTGTTGTAAATATATTGCTTTTCAAATTTTATAGCACAAAAAAAAAGTAGATAAATTATCTACTCTTTTAATATTTAACAGAAAAAATCTTCTTAAATCCTCACAACATCTGGAACTAATATCTCATACTTCCCTCCGTTTCGCATAACATCGCGAACAATACTTGAACTGATGTAAGCTTTACCAGAAGATGTTAATAAAAAGATTGTTTCGATATTATGATTGGTAATTGCTCGGTTTGTGTGCGCAATCGCTTTCTCAAATTCGAAATCGGCTGGATTACGAAGTCCTCGTAAAATAAATTGTGCATTTACTTCATCACAAAAATCGACAGTCAGACCTTTGTAAGCCATTACTTCTACATTTTCGAATTTCGCAACCGAATCTTCAATAAACTTAATTCTTTGCTCCAAAGAGAACATATAATTCTTCGATGAATTTGTTCCAATTGCAACAATAATCTTGTCAAATAAAGGAACTGCACGCTCTATAATATCTAAATGCCCTAAAGTAATTGGATCAAAAGATCCAGGAAAAACGGCTATTCTATCCATGCTGAAGGTCTATTTAAAGCAAATTCTATTTCACTATCCATCAAATCTTCCAAAGCAATTCCTGCATGAGCAGCTTGCTGAGGAAAAATACTTGCAGGAGAAAAACCTGGCAACGTATTCATTTCAATAAAATGCGGCTCTCCGTTTACAATAATATATTCTGAACGCGAAAAACCAGACATATTAATACATTTATATGCTTTAGCCGCAATTTCTCTTACTCTTGCTTCAACTTCTGGTGTTAAACGAGCTGGTGTAATTTCGTCAGACAAACCATTATATTTTGCATCATAATCAAAAAATTCTGTGTGCGAAACAATTTCTGTAATTCCCAACACCATTGTTTCTCCTTTGTAATTTAAAACTCCGACCGATATCTCAGTTCCATCTAAGAAAGATTCGATCAAAACTTCTTTATCTTCAAGAAAAGCTTTTTGCATTGCAGCTTCAAATTCATCTTCTTTATGAACTTTCGAAATTCCTAAACTAGATCCTGAACGATTTGGTTTCACGAAACAAGGTAAACCTACTTGATCGATAATTTCTTTTGCAGAATATTGATCACCTTGATTAATATAAATTGATTTCGCATGTGGAATTCCATATTTACTCAATACTGCAATACAATCTTTTTTATTAAATGTTAAGGCAGATTGATAAAAAGGACATCCATTATATGGTAAACCAATCATTTCAAAGTACGCTTGCAAATAACCATCTTCTCCTGGCGTACCATGAATTGTATTAAAGACGACATCAAACGTAATTTTTTCTCCATTTTTTTCAAATGAAAAATCACCTTTATTGATTGGGTATTTTTCGCCTTCAATTTCGGCAAACCAACCTTCTTTTAAGATTCGAACCCTTGTTCTGTCGTACTTTTCTGGATTTAGACTTGAGTAAATTAACTCGCAACTTTTCAACGAAATCACGCTTTCATCCGTATATCCACCTGCTACAACTGCTACTCTTAACATGTTTAATTTAAAATTTATTCAAATATAGAACTTTGACATCAATCATAAATATTATTTTTAAACTATATTTGTGCGACAATTTATCATTTCAATGAAAGGAGTTAAATCAATCATTCAAGTTTTGCTGAATGTAGCTATTGTAATAGCGCTATCATTTGGGCTTTACCATTTTATTTTTAACGTTTGGTTAGATTCGTATACAAATCACAATGAATTTGTTGAAGTTCCGGATTTATCAAAAATGAATATTACTGATGCTACAGCTAAGTTAGAAGAACTTGGTTTGACATACGAAGTAGATAGTTCTCGTTTTGATCCAAATACGAAACCTTTTGCAATTATGGATTTTTATCCAGCAGCAGAATCGCGTGTAAAAGAAGGTCGTCGTATCTTTATTAAATCAAATCCGAAAACTTATCGTCCAGTTGAATTACCAGATTTAATTGGAAAATCAAAACGTTTGGCGTTTACACAATTAGAAATTTCTGGTCTTAAAATTGGAAAAATCATTTACGAACCAGATTTAGCAAAAGATGCAGTTCTTAAAATATTATACAACGGAAAAATTGTAAAAGCAGGCGAACAATTACCTCGTTTTGCAACAGTTGATTTGGTATTAGGACGTGGAATGTTATCTGGTGTTAGAATGCCTAATTTGGTTAATTTAACATTGACAGAAGCTAAAAAATCAATTAAAGATAATTTCTTCGAGATTGGTCAAATCAAATTTATTGGAGCTTCTCATGATACAATCAATGCAAGAGTAGTTTATCAATTTCCTTTTGCAACAGATACATATGATCAAGGTCAGCCAATTGATATTTGGTTATCAACAGAACCTCGAGAAAAAATTAGGACACAGCTAAGAGAACTAGATATTCAGTACAAAAATTTTGGCGAAGATACTATTAGCGGTACTCAATACAGAGATATTATAACACAAAAAGCTGAAAAGCAAATCAAAGATATGCAACAGCAACAACAAAATAATCCAACAACAGAGCAACCAAAGCCTACAGAAACGCCTAAAGCTCCAGAAGAGATTATTATAGAATAGAAAGAGAATAAATGACAGAAGATTTAGAAGATTTCTTACAAGAGGAAAACGACAATAAATTATACGAACATTTTTCAATAACGGTTGACAAAGGTCAATCGTTATTGCGTATAGATAAGTTCTTAATGGTTAGAATTGAGAACGCAACAAGAAATAAAATTCAACAAGCAGCTGATAACGGAAACATTTTAGTTAACAATGAATCTGTAAAATCGAATTATAAAGTAAAGCCTGGAGATTTTATACAGATTATGTTAGAAACTCCTCCACGCGAGAATGAAGTTATAGCAGAAGATATTCCGATCAAAATTATTTACGAAGACGATCAAGTTGTCGTAATTGATAAAGAACCTGGAATGGTTGTTCACCCTGGACATGGAAATTATACAGGAACTTTGGTAAATGCCTTAAAGTTTCATTTTGATAATTTACCATCAATGTCAGATCAAATGGAGCGTCCTGGTTTGGTACACCGTATCGATAAAGACACAAGCGGACTTTTGGTTATTGCGAAGACAGAAGTTGCGATGACAAGTTTAGCAGAACAATTTGCAGCTCACACAACAGACCGTTTATACAATGCTTTGGTTTGGGGAGTTTTGGCAGAACAAGAAGGAACAATTACAGGACATATTGGTCGACACTTAAAAGATCGTATGCAAATGGCAGTTTTTCCTGAAGGAGATCAAGGTAAACATGCTGTGACACATTATAAAGTAATGGAGAATTTTTCTTACGTTACATTGGTCGAATGTAAATTAGAAACAGGTCGTACACATCAAATTCGTGCTCATTTCAAACATTTGGGACATCCATTATTCAATGATGCTCGTTATGGTGGAGATCGCATTTTGAAAGGAACAACATTCAACAAATACAAACAGTTTGTTGACAATTGTTTTGCAGCTTGTCCTCGCCAAGCCTTACACGCACGCACATTAGGATTTGATCATCCTACAACAGGAGAACGTATGTATTTCGAATCTCCGATGCCTGCTGATATGATAGATATTTTAGAACGTTGGAGAAATTATTCAGTAAACTCTGTTCATGCAACAGAACCTGATGAAAAAATTGATCGCAACGCAAAAGAAATGGAATAGATTTATTTTTAATTATAAAGCACTTCTACGGAAGTGCTTGTCTATTTCTATATATAAACTTACACGATTTTAATCAATGAATTTTTCAGAATTAAATATAATTGAACCAATTTTAAAAGCAATTGAAGAAGCTGGATATACAGAACCAACCGAAATTCAAGAGCAATCTATTCCTTTAGTTTTAGAAGGAAATGATATTATTGGTTGCGCACAAACAGGAACAGGAAAAACGGCATCTTTTGCAATTCCTATTCTACAAAACTTAACAAATTCTCCGAGTAAAGGAAGAAAAATTAGAACATTAATTTTAACGCCAACACGTGAATTAGCCATTCAAATCAACGAAAGTTTCAAATTATATGGTAAAAATTTACCATTAAAACATTTAGCGATTTTTGGAGGTGTTAATCAAAATCCACAAATTGGAGCCATCAAAAATGGTGTTGATATTTTAATAGCAACGCCTGGTCGTTTGTTGGATTTGATTGGTCAAGGACATTTAAAAATTAATCAAATAGAGATTTTTGTTTTAGATGAAGCCGATCGTATGTTGGATATGGGATTTGTTCATGAAATCAAAAAGATTTTAGAAATCATTCCAAAAGAAAGACAATCACTTTTCTTTTCGGCAACAATGCCAAAAAACATTCGAAAATTTTCTCATTCAGTTCTTCGTCGTCCAAAAGAAGTCAGCGTAACACCTGTTTCTTCGACTGCCGAAACGGTTGAGCAATTTGTTTATCATGTAGACAAAGACATGAAAGTAAAACTTTTGGTTAGCATTTTAAATGAACATCCAGAAGATCGTACCTTGATTTTTACACGTACAAAACACGGCGCAAATCGTTTAGTAAGACACTTGGAAAAAGTAGGAATTCCAGCTGCTGCAATTCATGGTGATAAATCTCAAAATGCTAGACAACGTGCTTTAAATGATTTCAAAGAAGAAAAATTAAAAGTATTAATTGCGACTGATATTGCTGCTCGTGGAATCGATATTGATCAATTACCTTATGTGATCAATTACGAATTACCGAATGTTCCTGAAACCTATGTACACCGAATTGGACGTACTGGTCGTGCAGGACGTGAAGGAAAAGCTATTTCTTTATGTGCTGCTGACGAAAGAGGAGATTTGGCAAATATTGAGAAATTAATTGGTAATTATGTAACAGTAATTAAAACGCCAAAAGAGTTTTATAAATTACCTGACGCGAATAGCAACAATAATAATTTCAAGAAAAATAATACTGGTTTTAAACCTAAAAAAGATACAAAACCAAAGAATCCTCATCGAGGAAGAAGAAAATAGTTTATAAAAAAATCACTTCGAAATGAAGTGATTTTTTTTGCTTTACAGATAAATTGAAATTATTTCTCTTCAGCATATTTATCTACAATCATACTCAATGCACCATCAGTTGTAATATTACACGCCGTCCCAAAACTATCTTGTAATGCGAAAATAGTCAAGATTAAAGCGACTCCAGCTTCATCAAATCCTAAAACATTTGAAATTAATCCTAACGAAGCGACAACTGTTCCACCCGGAACTCCAGGTGCACCAACAGCAAAAACGCCTAAAAGCAAGACAAAAGTTACCATTGTTCCAACATCTGGAATATGACCATATAAGACTTGCGAAACCGTCATCACAAAGAAAACTTCTGTCAAAACCGAACCACATAAATGTGTATTCGAGAAAAATGGAATCGTAAAATTAGCAATCGTTGGTTTGATTACTTTACTATCGTCAACTGCTTTCACAGCAATACCCAAAGATGCAGCAGAAGACATTGTTCCAACAGCCGTTAAATAGACAGGAGGATAATGTTTTAGTAGTTTGAATGGATTTGTTTTATGATAAAACCCTGCGATTGTATACATTAATGTCATCCAAATAAAATGACCAATAATAACGATTAAAATTACTTTCAAGAAAACTGGTAATTGTTTTTCAATAGAACCTTCATAACTCAAAATTGCAAAATTTGCAGCAATGAAAAAAGGTAAAATTGGAATCAAAACTTTATTTACCAAAAGAATTACAATGTCTTTAAATTGATCAAAAATATTTTCTAATTCCTTCGCTTTTGTAATCAAAATTCCCATTCCTAGCATCAACGAAATAACCAACGCTGTCATCACCGAAAAAATTGGCGGAATATCTAATTGAAATAAAATTTTTGGAACTTCTCGCAACGAATCCACTGAAGTTGGAATAGATAAATTTGGAATGATTTGATAACCTGCAATCATCGAAAATAACCCCGCTCCTATTGAAGATAAATATGCAATTAATAATGAAAAACCTACTATTTTAGCAGAGCCTTCGCTTAATTTCGTAATTGAAGAAACGATAAAACCAATCACAATTAACGGAACCAAAAAGAAAATTAATTGCCCTGTAAAATATTTTAAGGATAAAACAACTTGAATTGTATTTTCGTTCAGATAATTTCCTAAAACCAAACCGGCAATCACACCCAAAAGCAATCGAAATAATGTATTGCTCGCAATCTTTTTTAACATTTGACACAAAATTTGCGACAAATATAAACTCTATTAATTTAATAGACTAAATATATTTTTGGAAATATTTAAATTTTTTCACTAAATTATATGACATTAAAAAATACACTATCACTCTGATTTCTATTTATAATCTTTTCATATCACTCTGGTTTGCCCAAGAGTCATTATTTTAACACTCCTCTCTCACAAACTGAATTGCTAAATTCAGCGCATTATTGGAAACAATTTTAATGAATTCTTCTCGATCTAAATAGGGATAAAAATATTTTTTATTCAATGTTGAATGACCATTTGTAACAGAAATCCAAACCGTTCCAACTTCTTTTCCATCTTCGCCTTTGTTTGGACCAGCGACACCAGTTGTAGAAATACTAATATCCGTTTTTAATTGATTTCGAACACCTTTTGCCATTTGTTCAGCAATCTGTTCCGAAACTACTGTAAATTCATCAATGTCAGATTGATTCACATTTAGCAAATTTACTTTTACAGAAGTGTCGTACGAAACAATTGTTCCGAAATAATAAGTAGAACTTCCCGAAACAGACGTGATCAAACTTGCTATATTTCCTCCAGTACAACTTTCGGCAGTCGAAATTGTCAATCCTTTTTCTTTTAAAATATCACCCAAAATTTGCTGCGCATTTCCTGAATTTTCAGAAACTAGAAATTCTCCTGCAATTAATTTGAATTGATTGATTTGATGTTGAATTTCATTTTGTAAAAATTCTTTATCTGTTCCAAACGCTGAAAATCGTAAATCAATAGAAGTTCGATTCGGTAAATACGCCAAATGAATAAATTCGGGCAAATTATTTTCCCATTCTTCTAACAAAATTGCTAAATCACTTTCTGGAATTCCACTCACCAAAATATCATGATGAACAATAGTTTCTGATTGAAATTGGTCTTGTAATTTTGGAATAATTTCGTCACGAATTAATCCTTTCATTTCAAAAGGAACACCTGGTAAATTGATGATAATTTTATTCTCAATTTCTGTCCAAAGACATGGCGCTGTTCCATATTTGTTCTGAATAAATATAGACTTTTTTGGAATTAACGCTTGATCTTGATTAAGATTATTCAACTCTTTTGAGTAACCTCTGGCAACAAATAATTGAACAATATTTTCTAAAATTTTAGGTTCTTGAATTAATTCACAATTTAAAAATTGACACAAAGCTGCTTTGGTTTTATCATCTTTTGTCGGTCCTAAACCTCCTGTTACAATTACAATATCTGATTTAGAAATTCCTCGTTCGAAAGCTTCAATAATATGATTCATTTCGTCTTGAACAGAAATAATTTCTTCCACTTCAATCCCAATCGTATTCAATTGTTTGGCGATAAATGCCGAATTTGTATCCACAATTTGTCCGATAAGAATTTCATCACCTATTGTGAGTAATGTCGCTTTAATTTTCATACACAAAAAAACTTGCTTAAAGTTAAGCAAGTTTGATTTCATTATTTATATGATTTTATTTTCTATCTACACCTTGATTATGTAATTCGCGCTGTTTTTGATTATCCTCTTCAATCATTCTCATAAATTCTGAATAGGATACCTTTTGTAACTTATTATTTATTGTAAAAATTGGTGCTTTTTTTAATTCTTTTTTCTTTGTCGCATTCCATGAAATCATCACTTCTACATCATCTTTCGTGTATTTATAATGCAATTCTAAAATCAAACCTTTTGTACCATAATATTTATCTGGCGAATATGACTAAGGAATTAAAGGCGCATACCAAGCAATAACATCAACATCTTTGTATTTCCCGATTGCTTCTTTGGTTTCGATTCCAAGAATAGTTTTACTTTTTCCAGTATCAGTAAAATTTATATAATTCAGCGAATCATAAATGATCATTTTCTTTACAAACAAATCTGTTTCATTGTAAAAAACTTTCTCTTTGTAATCAAAAATTGGTTTTTCTCCTATATCTGGACTAATTCCCATTGAGCCTCCTTGTGCTTGTTGAGAATTATCTATTTTTTGAATATTTACTGATTGACTTTGAGTTTTATTATAGGAAAATTGATAATTAATCGAAGGAATATTTTTAGACATTTCTAAAACTTCGTCTCTTTGTTTTTGATCTGGATAATATTGCTTCATCGCTTCTAAAGCTTTATCCGTAATTCAAAATCTATTTCATAAAATTGAGCATTCACAAAACTTGAAATGAGAATGATTAGTATTAATAGTTTTTTCATGTTAATTATTTTTTATCAACTCCTTCGGAATTCATATTATTAAATACTTCATTTGCATCATCCCAAATTTTATCAACTTCATCAAGTTTAATAATTTTTCCTTTTGTAGGAACCGAAATTTTTGGAGCTTTCTTAATTTCTTTTTTATCGATTGCTAACCAAGAATTTATCATTTCACTTTCATCATTTTTCATTTTGTAATGTAATTCTAATATAAAACCATTTTTTGTTGAATAAATATCAGGAGTATAAGTGTAAGGAATTTGTTTTGTATACCAAATTATTATATCTAAATCATCTTTTTTACCAATCGCTTCAAAAGTATCAAATCCTATAAGTTTTTTCTTATTTCCAGTGTCAACTAAATCAATATCAATTAAATTATCTTTGACTAAATATTTTTTGCCATAAACATCCATTTCATAACTAAATTGATTACTTTGATAATTATTTATTACATCGCCATTGATATTATATGGTAATTTTTTCACCATAATATCTTCTTGATATTGATTATTTGAAACCTTTGGTTGATAAACAACTTTACTCAATTGTTCGTTGTAAATAAACTTGAATTGTTCTTTCGGAGGATTGCGATTTAGCTCTATTACATCTTCTAATTCTTTTGGACTATCAACCCATTCTTCCCAAACTTTAATTCCTTTTTCAGTATAATATGTCTGAACTTGAGTTTCGTATGTTATTTCATAAAACTGAGCATTCACATAGCTTGAAACTAAAATTATTAATGCAATTAGTTTTTTCATGGGTAATTATTTTTTGTCTACGTCATTATTGTTATTATACATTTCGTTGCGCTTTTTGTTAGCTTCCTCGAATAATTTTTCACTATCTTCTTCTGTTATTATTGGTGCATTAGAGGCTTTCTTGAATTTATATTTATCTATTTCTTTCAAAGATTGTACACGAACAAAATTATTTATCTTACCTACTTCATGCACTATATAATAATTCATTTCCAAAACAAAACCATCAATAGGTTGAATATTTGCTGGCATAAAATTGAAAGGAATATCTTTTGTAAACCAAATTTCTAAGTCAAATTTATCGAACTTTGTTGTTGCTTTATACGTCTTATAGCCTAATATATCTTTAGTTTTAGAAGTGAAGTTCCATTCCAACTTCTTTAAATCAGATTTTATAGTATATTTTTTACCATAAATATCAATTGGCAAATAATTTGCATTTTCAGAAAAAGAAGTGTAACTGTATCCAAAACTTAAACCTGGCACAGATTTTTTAATTGAACCTTTATACTCTTGTTCATTGTTTATTTTTTCTTGTTCGAATGTGTTTTGTTCAGTTTTCGAAGAATAAATTTTGAAATCTAAAGCTGGTGGATTTGAATTTTGCTCAATATTCCATTTTCGTTGTTCAGGATCTTGAATATTTTTAAAAAATTCTAAACCTTTTTCAGTGTAATCAATTTTGTGTTTTGTTTCAACTAAAACTTCATAAACTTGGGCTTTAACAATAAAAGAAACAAGTAAAAATAAAACAAGTATTTTTTTCATATCAGTATATTT
>NZ_DLOC01000085.1:0-16032 GCF_002478465.1 Empedobacter sp. UBA7494 | reverse complement strand
AAATATACTGATATGAAAAAAGAGTTACAACTAATTGTAACTCTTTTCAACATTATGATTTAATTTGATTATAAAATATGTTTCTCTGCATGATAAGAAGAACGAACCAAAGGTCCTGATTCTACATGACGGAATCCTAATCCACGAGCGAAATCTTCGTATTTTTTGAATTGTTCTGGCGTGATAAATTCTTTCAAAGGCAAATGTTTTTTCGTTGGTTGTAAATATTGACCAATTGTAATGACATCTACATTTGCATCAGCAACTTCCTGAATTGTTTCAAAAACTTCGTCTTCAAACTCACCTAAACCAAGCATAATTCCAGTCTTTGTACGATGTTGACCTGCTTCTTTTGCATAACGTAAAACTTCTAACGAACGATCATATTTCGCCTGAATACGAACTTCTCGTGTTAAACGACGGACCGTTTCCATATTATGAGAAAGCACTTCTGGTGCAGCTTCTACAATACGATCAATGTGTTTTTCAATTCCTTGAAAATCTGGAATCAAAGTTTCCATCGTTGTTCCTGGGCTAATTCTACGAACAGCGTGTATTGTTTCTGCCCAAATAATAGAACCCATATCTTTTAAATCATCACGGTCAACAGAAGTTAAAACCGCATGTTTTATTTGCATTAATTTGATAGAACGCGCTACTTTTTCTGGTTCTGCCCAATCAACTTGCTCTGGACGACCAGTTTTTACACCACAAAAACCGCATGAACGCGTACACACATTTCCCAAAATCATAAATGTCGCAGTTCCTTCACCCCAACATTCGCCCATATTAGGACAACTTCCACTTTGGCAAATGGTGTTCAATTTATATTTATCAACTAAACCTCTTAATTCGCGATGTTTTTTTCCCGTAGGCAATTTTACACGCAACCATTCAGGTTTTTTTACTCTTCCATCTGGTAATAGCTCAACACTCATACATTACTTTTCTGATTGGCTAATTTACAAAGTTTTTTCGAAAGCTATTACATCCTAAATAAATGAAATAAAAATATAGTTTTTAACATTTTTTGGAATATTATTTGGATTTTAATCAGTTAAAATCAATAACAAATGAAAAAATCAATTATCCTTACACTTATTTTTAGCTCAGTAATTTATAGTTGCGAAACAAAGACAGATAAAGAACTTATAAAAACTGAAGAAGCAACAACTGATCATAAAGATTCAACTATTCAAAAAGAACCAATAAACTCATCAGATACACATATTATTGATACGCATAATGCGAAAACTTCTATTGATTGGGTAGGAACTTATGATGGAATTTTACCATGTGCTGATTGTCCTGGAATTAAAACAACTGTAACTTTAAATAAAGATGAAACTATAAAAGTAGTTTCTGAATATATGAAAGGGAACCAAAAATTAATAGATGAAGGTCATTTCCAATGGACTGCTGATAATAATGCTTTGTATTTAGATACAAAAGATAAAAATCGACATTTTTATAGAGTAGGTGAAAATAAACTAATTATCCTATCTCAAGAAGGTGAAGATATCAAAGGTCCATTAGCAGATAAATACATTTTATTAAAAAAGTAAGATTATTAAATCAATATGAAAGACAGCAATTAAGCGGTCTTTCATATTAAAATAAGTTTAATTGTTGCGATTCTAATTCCAACAAAAATTGTTTGCGTTTCTTTCCGCCTGCATATCCAGTTAACGAACCATCTGAGCCAATTACGCGATGACAAGGCACTACGATTGCAATTTTGTTTTTTCCGTTTGCATTTGCAACTGCTCTTATCGCTAATAAATCTCCAACAGCTATCGATTGTTCTTTGTATGATCTTGTTTCTCCAAATGGAATTTTGATTAATTCGTTCCAAACTTTTTTCTGGAAATCTGTTCCAATCAAATCAAGTGGAATGGTAAATTCTTTTAAGTTTCCTTTAAAATAATCGTTCAATTCATTTTCTAGACGATTCAAAATATCATCATCTTTTTCCAAAATTTCACCCAAATTTTCTATTTCTTTGAGTTGTTTTTCGGTCGATTTTCCATCAAAAAACTCTAACATACAAAGTCCTTTTTCCGACTTTATTGCAAGCATTTCTCCAAGAGGTGTTTGTATTTTTTTTGAGCGAAACATTTTATAAAATTTTAGTTGAAAGTTAGAAAAATATAGTCGTAATTTGGCATCAAATTTGTTGTTAAAAATATCATAAAATTAATTTATGAAAAAATCTATTTTCGCGAGTATTTTCGCATCTTTCATTATATTCTCTTGCCAATCAAAAGGTGTTCAACAAGAACAAAAAAATACAGATTCTTCTAAAGAAATTACAGAAGCTGTAAAAAAAGAACACAATTCTATGAATTCGTTGGATTGGGCTGGAAAATATGAAGGAACTTTACCTTGCGCCGATTGTGAGGGAATAAAATATATTGTTGAATTGAAAAAAGATGGTAACTTTTTTATTGAACAAGAATATTTAGGAAAAGAAACAGTTTATCAAGACGAAGGATTTTATAAATGGGATGCTTCTGGAAATGTTTTACATTTAAATTCGAATGTAAGTCCGTTAGTGTTGAAAGTTGAAGAAAATAGATTGAAAGTTTTGGATCAACAAGGAAAAGAAATCACAGGAAATTTGAAAGATAAATACATCTTGAAAAAAACTAAATAATAAAAAATAAAAGGCAATCTCGATTACGGATTGCCTTTTATTTTTGAAATTATTTTTAGTTCAATAAATGATCTTTTGTCAATTTTTCAAAAACTTTTATTACACCAATTACTTGAATTTCCTCTTGTAAATATTCTTCAAAAGAAAAATAGTTGTAAGCTTCAATTTCGTTTGTTGGTTTTATTTCTTCTTTCAAATCGTACAAAAAACAATCTTGTTCCATCAAAAGGTTTTGCTCTCCATACGCTTCAGCCGTAATATGACAATAAAAATTGAGTTCTTCTTTTACCAAATCCAAACTCAATTCTTCTTTTATTTCTCTTACCAAAGCTGTTTGGGAATTTTCACCTTTATCAATTTTTCCACCTGGTAAATACCACGCTTTTTTATTTTTACTAAATGTCAAAAGAAGTTTATTATTTTTAATAACTAATAAACCCGCTGTGGGTAATTGAATCATCTTTTATTTTTCTAAACTTTTTTGCCATTCCCAAGCTGTACGCATACTTTCTGACAATTTTGTTTCAGGTTTCCAACCCAATTCTTTTTCTGCTAAAGAGTTATTTGCATAAGCTTCGATAATATCTCCTGCGCGACGCTCTTTGATTTCGTATTTCAATTTCAAATCATTAGCATCTTCAAATGCGTGAACAACTTCTAAAACCGTAGATCCTGTTCCAGTTCCAAGATTAAAGAATTCTAGCTTTGCTTTATTTTTATTTTCGATCAAACGAGTTACTGCTTTTACGTGTGCATCAGCCAAATCATTTACATCGATATAATCACGAATTGCCGTTCCATCACGCGTTGGATAATCATCTCCCCAAACTGATAATGCTTCTCTGATTCCAGCCGCAGTTTGTGTAACATAAGGAATTAGATTATTTGGAATTCCTTTTGGTAATTCTCCAATTTTAGCTGTTGGGTGTGCACCTACGGGATTGAAATAACGTAAACAAATCACATTTTTATCAAATGCTGCTGAGAAATCTTCTAAAATTTCTTCCCCCATTTGTTTCGTTTTTCCATAAGGAGATTCAGGTTTTTTTAGTGGAGTTTGCTCATCAATAGGCATTTTATCCGCTTGTCCGTAAACTGTACAAGACGAACTGAAAATAATATTATTAGCATCAAAATCTTTCATTGCATCCAAAAGATTAATTAAACCTAAAAGATTATTTCGATAATACATCAACGGTTTTTCAACAGATTCTCCAACTGCTTTATGCGCTGCGAAGTTGATAATTCCATCTATTTTATTTGTTTTGAAAAATTCGTTTACTTTTTCTTGATCTTTTAAATCAATCTCGAAATAAGTTGGTTTTGTTCCAGTAATAGAAGTAATTTTATCCAACACACCAATTTCTGTGTTCGATAAATCGTCTATGATCACAACTTCATAACCTGCATTTTGTAAAGCTACAACTGTGTGCGAGCCAATATAACCCAAACCTCCAGTTACTAATATTTTACTCATTTTTAATATTTAGTTTTTATAGTGAAATCAAATTTAGGAAAATAAAAAAGCTTCTGAAACTAATCAGAAGCTTTTTCGTATTATTTTTAGGATAAATTATTTTCCAAAAAATTCGCGAACAGCAGAAGTGATGTAAGCCAATTGCTCCTCATCTAACTCTGTGTGCATTGGTAAAGACATTACTTCTTCTACCAATTTGTTTGTATTTGGAAAATCTGCATCATTATAATGCCCGTTATCATACGCTTTTTGTTTGCGTAATGGAACAGGATAATAAATCATCGCAGGAATTTCTTTTTCAGTCAAGAAAGCTTGTAATTCATTACGTTTACCATTTGTTACACGTAACGTATATTGATGGAATACGTGAGTTGTGTCTTCTCCTTTTACAGGCGTTAATAATGCATCAATATCTTTAAAAGCATCTGTATAATAAGCCGCAGCTTTGTTACGAGCAGCGTTATAATCATTTAAGAAAGGTAATTTACGACGTAAAACTGCTGCTTGAACAGAATCCAAACGAGAGTTAACACCAACTTCATCGTGGTAGTAACGTTTGTACATTCCGTGATTTACAATTCCACGTAAACGATGTGCAATATCATCATCATTTGTAAAAATTGCTCCACCATCACCATAACAACCTAAGTTTTTTGAAGGAAAGAAAGATGTACAACCAATGTGACCAATTGTTCCAGCTTTTCGACCTTTGTAATCCGCTCCAATAGCTTGTGCAGTATCTTCTACAACATATAAGTTATGTTCTTTTGCAATTGCCATAATCTCGTCCATATTCGCACATTGACCAAATAAATGAACTGGAATAATTGCTTTTGTTTTTGGCGTGATTGCCGCTTTTAATTTTTCTGTATCAATTGTAAAAGTATCATAATCAACGTCAACTAAAATCGAATTTAATTTCAATAAATCAACAACCTCTACTGTTGCAGCAAATGTAAAATCTGCCGTAATTACTTCATCACCTGGCTCTAAACCTAAGGCCATCAAAGCAATTTGCAACGCATCAGTTCCGTTTCCACAAGGGATAACATGTTTTACGTTAAGATATTCTTGTAAATCAGTTTCAAATTGTTTTACTTCTGGTCCATTAATAAAAGCAGCTGAATCTAAAACATTCATAATTGCTGCATCAACGTCTCCTTTTATTTTTTGATATTGACTTTGTAAGTCAACCATTTGTATTTTTTTCATAACTTAATGAATCTTTCAAAATCTACAACTTTAAAAAGTCGTTATTATTACAACAAATGTACAAAAAAAGCTCATTCTAAATTTTTAACTTTGCAACATTGTGCAAGGATTTTATAACACATCAATTAAGGCGTACGGAATGGCGCTAAAATTGGCTTCGAATTTTAACGAAAAAGCAAAACTTTGGGTAGATGGAAGAAAAAATTGGGAAGAAAAAATAGCTTCTAAAATTTCAGAAACCGATAAAGTTTTGTGGGTACATTGTTCATCTTTAGGCGAATTTGAACAAGGTAGACCAGTGATCGAAGCATTGAAAGAAAACTATCCAACACATAAAATTGCTGTTTCATTTTTCTCTCCTTCTGGTTATGAAATTAGAAAGAATTATCAAGGCGCAGACGTTATTTTTTATTTGCCTTTGGACACAAAATCAAATGCAGAAAAGTTAATAAAAGTGCTTCATCCAGAAATTTTGATTTTGGTGAAATACGAATATTGGTTTAATTTGATTATCGAATTACATCAGCAAAACATTCCTACAATAGTGGTTTCGTCAATCTTTAGAGAGAGTCAAAATTTTTTCAAAAAAGACGGAAATAATTGGTTTGCGAAAAAATTAAGTTTGATAAATCATTTCTTTGTTCAAAATCAAAAATCAAAAGATTTACTGGATTCAATCAATATCACACAAAATACAATTGCAGGCGATACGCGATTTGATCGTGTCAAACAGATCATTCATCAAGATAATGAATTGGATTTTATGAATGATTTTAAACAAAATTCGAAATTAATTGTTGTTGGAAGTTCTTGGCCAAAAGATGAAGAATTATTTGTGAATTTAATCAACCAAAAATTAAATAATGATTGGAAAATTGTTTTTGCACCACATAATTTGAATAATGCTGAAATCAATTCTTTTCAGAATAAAATCAACCAAAAAGCTGTTAAATTTTCTGATTTAGAAAAAACATCCAATCAAGAGTTAATCGATTCGAAAATATTTATTCTAAATACAATTGGTATTTTATCAAAAGTCTATTCTTATGCAGATATTACCTATATTGGCGGAGGTTTTGGTGCAGGAATTCATAACACGTTAGAAGCTGTAACATTTGGAAATCCTGTCGTTTTTGGTCCTAAATACAAGAAATTTCAGGAAGCTGTGGATTTGATAGAAGTTGGCGGAGGATTTTCTATTGCTAATCGACATGAATTTGATACAATTATGAATCGTTTGATGAACGATGAAAATTTCCGAAAAGAAAGTGGAAAAAAAGCTGGAGATTTTGTTCAAAATTCACCAAATGCAACTAAAATTATTTTAGAATATTTAGATGATATTTGTAAATCTTAAAATTTTATCAATTTTTAACAAAAAAGGCACAGAAATTGTGAATCAAAAAAGCATTATTGATTTTTTTAAAGTGTAAATCAATCTTCTGTATGAATAAAACTTTACTTTTGAATTAATTATAATAACTCAGACTTAAGTAATAAAAAAATGAAGAAACTTATTTTAGGAATAGCACTTTTCGGTGGATTAAGTGCAGCAAATGCGCAAATTGATTTAGGAGTAAAAGGAGGTCTTAACTTCCCGACTTTATCTGGTGATTCTAGAAAAATTTACTCTGATAGTCAGGGAAATGGTTTAGGAACTAAATTTAGAACTGACTTTTATATTGGTGGTTATGCAAACTACAAAATAACAGATCAAATTAGTTTTCAACCAGAGTTATTATATTCTAAACAAGGAGCTGGATTGAAAACAAATGATAACTCAAAAGCTAAATTAATTACACATAATATTAATATTCCATTGATGGGACGTTATGAAATTATGGATGGATTAAATGTTGAATTTGGTCCACAATTAGGTTTCTTAGTTTCTGCTAAAAAGAAAACTGAAGAAGGAAAAATTAATGAAAAAGAAAAATTTGTAGATAATTTCAAAACATTTGATTTCGGATTAAATTTTGGTGCAGCATATAAAATTACAGATGAATTAGAAATCAATGCTCGTTTTACAAAAGGATTATCAAATATTAATGATTATTATTCACAAACAATAAATGACAATTACAAAATTACTAACACATACTTTAGTGTTGGTATAGCGTATAAATTAGCTGAAATGTAATTTATTTCAAATCAAAATATACAAAGGAGCTTTTAGCTCCTTTTTTTTTGTGATTACTTGTAAAACAATTTTGCCTTGTCAAATTAAATTCTATATTTGTAGTAATAAAAATACAGTTGTAGATATGAAAGTTAAATTATCAAGAAGAGAAGAGGAAGTAATGGAAGTTATCTGGAGCGGAAAACAAGTTTTTGCGAAAGATATTATCGATTCGTATGACGATCCAAAACCTGCAAATACTACAATTTCAACCTTATTAAAAAGGATGCATGACAAAGGCTATATTGATTACGAACAAATGGGAAACTCGCGTCGATACTATGCTTTGGTGAAAAAAGATGATTATTTTTCGAAAGAAGTAAAAGGAATGATTTCGAACTTCTTTAATAATTCGGCAACACAATTTGCTTCATTTTTTGCAAAATCGAACAATATGTCGGTCGAAGAATTAGAAAAATTACGTGATATAATTGACAACGAAATAGATCGCAAAAAGAAATAACCTATGGTTGCTTTTTTTATAAAATTTATTCTTTGTTCCGGATTTTTATATTCGTTTTATAAACTTTTTTTGGAACGCGAAAGCATGTATAAAATCAATCGTTTTTATCTGTTGTTTTCGTTGATATTTTCGTTAATCGCGCCTTTGTACAAAATTGATTTGCCTATCACAGCGACAGAAACAAATATTTCGCCCGAATTATTGGCTTTTCTAATGCAAAACCCTGAATTGTTGCAACAAGAAAAAGGAATTAATTTTGGTGATATTTTGACTGTTATTTACATTTTGGTTGGCGTAATATTTCTTGTAAGATTTATCTACAATTTGTACGAATTGATGTTCAAAATTAAGACTGAGGAAAAAATCAAAGATCAAGAAATTACATATATTCTTGATTTAGATTCGAATCAGCCGTATAGTTTTTGGAAATATATTTTTATTCCGAAAAAGCAACTAAAAAGTTTACATCAAAATTTAATTGATCACGAAAAAGCGCATTGCATTCAGAAACATAGTTTGGACATTTTGTTAATTGAAATTTTTCAAATTCTTTTTTGGTTCAATCCGTTTATTTATTTCTATAAAAAATCAATCAAACTAAATCACGAGTTTTTGGCAGATGAATATGTATTGAAAAGAAACTCAGATTTAAAAACTTACCAACATCAAATTTTGGATTGTATTGCAACGCAAAATCCATCGATGATGGCAAGTAATTTCAATTTTATTCTAACTAAAAAACGCCTGCTTATGATGACAAAAAATACATCAAAACGAAAAGTGAAAATTCTATCTTTTGCTTCGTTGCCTTTTATATTGAGTGCTTTTGTACTTTTTAGTCAAAAATCGTTTGCGCAAGAAGTTGAGATAAAAGCTCAAAAAGTGGAACAAGCGTTGGAAAAACCTGTTCAATCGCAAGCCGAAATTCTTCTTGGACAAGCAACTACTTTGAGAGATTCGCTTCTCAAAACAGATCAAGCTAAAACAACAACTCCAATAGAAAAAGTGATTACGAAAGATGAGTTAAAAATGATTTTGAAAAGTAATGCACAAAACAAAATTATCTTGAATGATGCTGGAGATATTATTCTGAATGATTCTATCAAAATAAAAGATATTGTTTTGAAGAAAAATATGGTTCCTACAATTTTATATGGAACGGACGGAAAAGTTTTGCAAAAAATTGATCCAAAAGATATCGAAAAAGTTTTTGTAAGAAAAAGCGGAGGTGAAGATTTTATTGAAGTTATCAAAAAAGATTCAAGCATCATCAAAATTTTCAATTCTGAAAAAGACATTCCGAATATCGATAAAAAAGTAAAAACAGCTAAAATGCCAACAGTAAAAAATAATATTACGTTGAAAAATGGTTACTCTATTTATACAGATAAAAATGGTGTTGAGCACAAAATTATTAGTTCTGAAATTGATAGAGTTTATTTAGAGAATCAATTAAAATCAAAAGGAATTGATAATAGTTATAGTTTAAGTTTTTCAAAAAATAAAGTAGTTGATAATACAGAAATAGAAAAACAAGTAAAAAATGCGCAAGCAAGAGATTATGATATTGCAGCTGTAAAAACGGAAACTAAAAATCCGTGGGCAATTACAGTAGAACCGCATTCTGCAAGAGAAGTAACGAAATTTAAAGTTGATCCCAAAAATCCCGAAATACAAAAATTAGGTACTTTTACTGTAAAAACATTTTATTCTGAAGATCCAAAAGAAATGAGTAAACATCTTGAGGAGAAAAAGAAAGAACTAGAATTACAAGAAAAAAATACTAAACAAATGCTAAAAGAGATTGAAAAAAGGCAAAAAGAATTAAAAAAAGAAATTAAGAAATAATAAAAATTTCATAGTATTTATAACATATTCAAAAAAAAAGGGAAACTCGTTCAGGTTTCCTTTTTTAGTACGTCATGTTTTGGCATTCTGATTTTCTATTTTTGAGAAGATTGTTTAACTTTCCTAAAAATTCAGAATTTGTTACAAGCAGGCGATTTCAAAATTTACAATGCTTCCGCTGGAGCAGGTAAAACTTACACATTGGTAAAGGAATTTCTTTCGTTGTTATTGACGAATGAAAGCGATTATCATTTCGAGCATATTTTAGCCATTACATTTACCAATAAAGCGGCCGGCGAAATGAAGGAACGTATCATCGAAACTTTAGAAGAAATTGCCAAAAACCCTAATCCAAAAGAAGATGGCTATATTCTAAAATTAGCTTCAGAACTGAATTTGAAGCCTGAAATCATTAAGACAAAAGCATACAATATTCTGATTGCGATTCTTCATAATTATTCCAAATTTTCGATTTCTACGATTGATAAATTTAATCTTCGATTGATGAAATCTTTTGCACAAGATTTGGGTTTATCAATGAATTTTGATGTCGAAATGAATACGAATGAAATCATTAATGAATCTGTTGATTTGTTGTATTCAAAAATTGGGGAAGACGAAAAACTAACGCAAACAATGATCAAAATTGCGTTGGATAATATGGACGCAAATAAATCGTGGGATATTCGAAAAACGCTTTCTTCAGACACTTCGGACATTTCTAATGATAGACATTTACAAGATTTAGAAAAATTAAAAAACATTTCGTTAGACGAATTTATTCGTTACCGAAAAGTTATTTTTGATGATATAAAAACTTTGAAAGATGGTTTGATTACAATCGGAAATGAGTTTTTCGAATTGCTTGCAAACAATGGAATTTCGGTAAATGAATTACCAGGAAAAAGTCGAGGAATTACTGCTTTTTTCCAGAAATTAAAAAACTTTGATGGTTTTGGTTTGATTTTACCAACCGATGCGAATACAAAAGATATTTTGGAAGAAGGTTATCTTTCGAAAGTGAAAGATGTAATAGCAGAATCTATTTTTCCTCAAGTGAAAGATTTGTTCGAAAAAGCTGCGAACATCAATGATCACTTACTTTTGTTAACCTCAATTCAAAAAAATATATCCTCAATTTCGTTGATTAATGAAGTTGAAAAATCATTGGATTCGATCAAAAAAGATTCAAATGTTTTATTGATTAACGAATTTAATACCATTATCAGTAAAAATCTGCAACAACAGCCAGCCAATTTTATTTACGAACGAATTGGTTCGCGCTACAATCATTATTTTATTGATGAATTTCAGGATACATCGACGTTACAATGGAATAATCTGAATCCGTTGGTCGAAAATGCGCGTGCGCAATCTGACACGATTATGTTGGTTGGCGATGCAAAACAGTCTATTTATCGTTGGCGAGGTGGAAATCCTGCACAAATGATTGATTTAATCGATCGAAAAGAGGAAGAAAATATTAAAGTTGAAGAATTAGAAAAAAACTGGCGAAGTCACGAAAATATTATTCAATTTAACAATGAATTGTATTCGTTTATCGCGCCACAACTCAATTTGCCGAGTTTTCAATATTTGTACGAGATTGGAAATAAACAATTAACTAATCATCAAAAAGATGGTTTTGTCAAAATAAATTTCATTGAGCAAGAAGGTCGTTCGAAAGATTTATTTAAAGAACAAAATTTAGAATTAGTTCTTAAAACAATTGAAGATTGTCGAGCAAATGGTTTTTCATTAAAAGATATTGCGATTTTGGTTCGTAGTAATGCGCAAGGGATTTTGTTAGCGAAATATTTGACCGAAAATAACTTGGTTGTGATTTCAAATGAAGCTTTATTGTTAAAAAATTCTTTCGAAATTCAATTGATTGAATATTTGTTCAAAATCACATCAAATCCACAAGACGAACAATCAAAAATTCGTTTTTTGATGGTGGCTTATGAATTAGAATTATTCAAAACAGATGATTTAACAATCGCAGTTGAAAAAGCCTTAAAAGGTGATTTGCCAAAGTTTTTAAAATTAACCAAATCACTTGGAATTGATTTAGATTTTATTCAAGATCAAAACCTTTCATTATACGATTTCACCGAAAAAGCGATTCGAACTTTACATTTACAAGAGCGTTCACCAGCTTATATTTTGAGCTTTTTGGATGTTATTTTAGAATATTCATCAAAAAATGAATCTGATCTTAATTCATTTCTTGAGTTTTGGTCAACAATCAAAGATAAAGCGAGTATCAAAACACCAAAAGGTGTCGATGCAATTCAGATTATGACGATCCACAAGTCAAAAGGATTAGAATTTCCAGTTGTAATTTTGCCATTTTTGGATTGGCAAAGTAAGAATTCTAAAATTTGGATTCCATTACAAAAAGATGAGGAAAATCCGTTCGAAACATTTTATGTTGGAATTAATAATGAATTAAAATCAATCAAAAATGAAGCGATAAAATCGAAGATTGACGAAGAAGAGAATTTGGTTCAATTGGATGAAATTAATACACTTTATGTTGCAACAACGCGCGCAAAAGAGCAATTGTATATGATTGCGCTAAAACCAAAAGAATCTTCGAAATCAAAAAATATTGCAAACTACTTGCACGAATTTGTTTTCAGTAAAGGTTTTTCTGAGGATGAAGTTATTTTGAAAGGTTCTCCAGAACGAATTTCAACCCCTAAAATCATAGAAAACTCTTCAGCTGAGTTAAAAATTTATTCTTCGGATTGGAATACGCGTTTAGTGATTAACACCAATTCAGAAAAAGCGCAAGAAAAGTTAAAATTCACCGAATTTGGAAATACAGTTCATAACATTTTATCGCAAATTGTTACACAAAATGATTTACCAAAAATCATCGAAAGTGAAAAACAGCGTGGTACAATTTCAGTCGAAAATGTAGAACATCTGCAAAAAACCTTGCAAAATTTATTACAAGATGCTAAATTAGTTCCATATTTTGCTGAAGGTTTAACGGTTTTGAATGAACGCGATTTTATTGATGAAAATGGACAAATTTTCAGAGCAGATCGTGTAGTAATTAATGCAGAAAATAATTGTTCGATTATCGATTATAAAACTGGTCAACCCGATTTAGATCATCATTTTCAAGTGAATAGATATACAGATTTTTTTAGAAATTTAGGTTATAATATTCAGACCAAAATCTTGATTTATATTGATGATGAACAGCAAAAAATAAATGTTGTAGAGGTATTTTGATGAATGAAAATGTAAAATTAAAATTAGCGAGTTTACCCGAAACGCCTGGTGTTTATCAGTATTATAACAAAAAAGGAGATTTGTTATACATTGGCAAAGCGAAAAACTTGAAGCGTCGCGTGAATTCGTATTTCAATAAACAACACGATTCAAAACGTTTGCGTGTTTTGGTGAGTAATATTGATAACATCGAAACCATCAACGTAAATTCTGAATATGACGCGTTGTTGTTGGAAAATAATTTGATTAAAGAGCATCAGCCACGATACAATATCCTGTTAAGAGATGATAAAACCTATCCTTGGATTTGCATCAAAAATGAACGATTTCCACGTATTTTTTCGACTCGCAATGTAATCAAAGATGGTTCGGAATATTTTGGACCATATTCTAACGGAAAAGCGATGAAAGTTTTGTTAGGTTTGATCAAAGAATTGTATCAACTAAGAACATGTTCGTACGATTTGAGCGAGAAAAATATTGAAAATCATAAATTCAAAGTTTGTTTAGAATACCATATTGGCAATTGTCTTGGTCCTTGTGAAGCTTATCAAACCGAAGAAGAATACAACGAACAAATTTCGGCAATTCGTAATATTATCAAAGGAGAATTTAACGAAGCAAAACAATATTTGGTCAATCAAATGACGAAATATGCATCGGATTTGAAGTTTGAAAAAGCGCAAATGATTAAAGAAAAAATTGAAGCGTTGCAGAATTATCAATCTCGTTCTACAATTGTTTCGCCTACGATTACCAATGTTGATGTTTTTTCGATTACGTCGGACGAAGAATATGCCTATGTCAATTTCATGAAAATTTATCACGGTGCAATTATACAGTCGCATACAGAAGAATGGAAAAAGAAATTGGATGAAACAGACGAAGATTTATTGGAACGTGCAATTATTGATTTTTCAGATCGATTTAATTTAACTTCGAAAGAAATTTATGTCCCGTTCGAATTGAGTTTAGAAATTCCGTTCAGAAAAATTACAGTTCCAAAAATTGGCGATAAAAAACATATTGTCGATTTATCGTTAAAAAACACACGGATTTATCGTTTAGAACAGCTCAAACAAACTAAAATCGTCGATCCTGATCGTCATACAAATCGTATCATGAATCAGATGAAAGTTGATTTGCGTTTGCCTGTAGAACCTCGACATATCGAAGGTTTTGATAACTCTAACATTCAAGGAACGAATCCAGTTTCGGCTTGTGTAGTGTTCAAAAATGGAAAACCAAGTAAGAAAGATTATCGCATTTTCAATGTCAAAACGGTTGAAGGACCTAATGATTTTGCAACAATGGAAGAAGTGATTGAAAGACGATATTCAAGAGTTTTGGCTGAAGGAGAATCTTTGCCTCAATTAATTTTGATTGATGGTGGAAAAGGGCAATTAAGTTCTGCTCTAAAATCGATTGATCGTTTAGGGTTACGCGGAAAAGTTTCCGTGATTGGAATTGCAAAGCGTTTGGAAGAAATTTATTATCCAGATGATCCTTATCCGTTATATTTGGACAAAAATTCTGAAACCTTGAAAGTGCTTCAACATGTGCGAGATGAATCGCATCGATTTGGAATTACGCGTTACCGAAATCGACGAAGTAAAAACGCTTATAATTCGGTTTTAGAAGAAATAGAAGGTGTCGGTCCGCAAACAATTAAAGAATTATTAACAAAATTTAAATCGGTCGAACGAATAAAAAACGCATCTTTGTTAGAATTAACCGATTGTATAGGAAAATCTAAAGCAAAAAAAATAAAAGATTATTTTTCGAATGATGAAAAATCTACTAATTGACAGAGATTTAACCTCTCTTTTGAACAATCCAAAGTTACAAGCTACTTTGGCAATTGTTCCTATCACTTTATTTATACTTGGCTTGTTAAGTTATTTTGGAATTTTTTATTCGATGTTTAACACGCTCGATGCGCAACTAGGACATTTAGGAAGTTCTAAATCGCTATTGAGTGCCTTATTAGGAAATCTTATCATTTTTATCTTTTTGGTATTGATGAGTTTTTTCACTGGCGTGATTTCTTTTGTTTACTTTATTGTGCATGCTTTAAAGAATCCAAATTTGATAAAAAGTGACGACAGATTATTATGGATTATTGCGATAATTTTCGGGAATGGTTTAGGAATTTTTGTTTATTGGTTGATGCAAATCAAACGAAAAGATCCACGACCAATTATCGATTTGTACACCGATGATATTTAAAAATATAACAACTGCTTTACAATTTCATAAAGCAGTTTTTTTATGTTCAATTCAAAAATTTTGTACCTTTTCATAAAATCAAAACATTATGAATTTAATAGAGTTATTACAAAACGAATTGCAAAGCGAATATAAAATCACCAAAGAATTTATAGCTTTATTTCCGAGCGACAAAGCGGATTACAAACCACATGAAAAAAGTATGGACATTACAACTTTAGCAAATCACGTGGTCGAAATTTTTGCTTGGCCTGCTTTAATTTTAACAACTGATAAATTAGATTTTGCTGCAGGAGATTACAAACCGACAAAATTTACCTCTATTGAAGATTTACAACAAAAATTGGATGATGATTATGAATTAGGAAAAGCGGCGTTAGAAAATGTGAACGAAGATCATTTATCAAAAAGATGGCAAGTTACAGAAGGAGAAACTGTTTTTGCAGATTTCACAAAATATGAAGCAATTCGTCATGCTTTAAATCAAATTACGCATCACCGCGCTCAATTGGGAGTTTTTTATCGCTTACTTGGAATAGATTTACCTTCGAGTTATGGACCAAGTGCTGATTCTCAAAAGTTTTAAAAAATAAAAAAGACCTCTAATAGAGGTCTTAAAATCATAATTAGTGTTAATTGTATTACTGATCAGTAATATTATTATCTCAAAAATATAACATATATCATATTTAAGCAAATCTAAGTTATGTTTTTTTTAA
>NZ_DLOC01000048.1:0-3568 GCF_002478465.1 Empedobacter sp. UBA7494 | reverse complement strand
AGGACAAGAAATTTTCAATTTGATGAAATCCGTATTGAGTTAGCACGTGAACTTAAGAAGAATGCAAAAGAACGTGAGGAAATGACCAAAGCTATGAATGCAGGAAAAATTGAACACGAGAAAATTATTAATATTCTTCAAGTCGAAGATGGAATTAAATTTCCAACGCGCAATGATATTATTCGGTATAAGTTATATCAAGAACTAAAAAATAATGGTTACAAAGATTTGTACACCAATCAATATATCGAACGTAAAGATGTTTTTACGAAAAAATATGATATAGAGCATATTATTCCGCAATCACGTTTGTTTGATGATAGTTTTTCCAATAAAACTTTAGTTCCTCGTCAAATCAATTTAGATAAAGGAAATAAAACGGCTTACGATTATATTTTTGATGCCTTTGGACAAGATAAATTAAATGAATTTTTGATACGTTCAAAAGCTTTGTTTGATTTAAATGATGAGGGAATTTCAAAAGCTAAATACAAGAAACTAACAATGAAAGGTTCTGAAATTGGCGAAGGTTTTATTCAAAGAGATTTACGTGATTCACAATATATTGCTAAAAAAGCGAAAGAAATCTTGTTTCAAATTACTAAATCGGTGCTTTCAACTTCTGGTTCAGTTACAGATCGTTTGCGTGACGATTGGGATTTGGTCAATGTGATGAAAGAATTGAATTTGGAAAAATACCGTTTGGCAGGTTTGACAGAAATGCAAACAACAAAAGATGGTAAGCCGAAAGAAGTCATCAAAGATTGGACAAAACGTAATGATCATCGTCATCATGCCATGGATGCTTTAACAGTAGCTTTTACTAAACGTAGTTTTATTCAGTATTTAAACAATTTGAATTCGCGTAGACATGATGAATATGATGGTATTTCAAATTCAAATAATAAAAAATCAATTGATACGAATAGTTTAAGAATTTCGAGTAAAGATGCTTTAGGAATTGAAGAAAAAGAAACACATAAAATAAATGATGGAAAAGGAAACTATAAACGCGTTTTCAATGAACCTATTCCAAATTTCAGACAACTGGCAAAGCAACATTTAGAAGCTGTTTTGGTATCGCATAAAGCCAAAAATAAAGTAGTAACTCGAAATATCAACAAGATAAAAGGAAGCGATAAAGTTCAGATTGCTTTAACACCCCGAGGACAAATGCATAAAGAAACTGTATATGGAAAAATAAAACAATATGCATTTAAAGAAGAAAAAGTTTCAGCCAAATTTGATGAAGCTACAATTGCTATGGTTTCGAATCCACAATATAAATCTCTTTTATTACAACGTTTGGCCGAAAATGGAAATGATTCTAAAAAAGCTTTTACAGGTAAAAATGCGTTGTCAAAAAATCCAATTTTACTAAAAGACGGAACAACATTGCCTGAAAAAGTAAAGTTAATGTGGTTGGAAGATGATTATACGATACGAAAAGATATTGGACCAGATTTAAAAATTGATAAAGTGATTGACGAAGGTGTAAAACGAATTTTACAAACTCGATTAGATCAATTTAAAAGAGATCCAAAAAAGGCTTTTTCTGATTTAGATCAAAATCCAATTTGGTTGAACGAAGAAAAAGGAATCGCAATTAAACGCGTAACGATATCAGGAGTTAAAAATGCTGAAGCATTACATGTTAAAAAGGATCATTTAGGAAATGATATTTTTGATGAAGATGGAAATCAAATTCCAGTTGACTTTGTTAATACAGGAAACAATCATCATGTTGCTATTTACGAAGATGAAAAAGGAAATCTTCAAGAAAAAGTAGTTTCATTTTATGAAGCTGTTGCTCGTGTAAATCAAGGTTTACCAATAGTAGATAAAGGCTATAATAATCACTTAAGTTGGACATTTAAATTTACAATGAAGCAAAACGAAATGTTTGTTTTTCCATCAGAAGATTTTAATCCAAATGAAATTGATTTATTTGATAGGAAAAATCAGACTTTGATAAGTAAACATTTATTTAGAGTGCAGAAATTCGGTTCATTATTATCAGGCTTTTGGTTTAGACATCATTTGGAAACAACAGTTGATTCTAATAATAAATTAAAAGGAGTAACTTTTAAGGTAATTCAATCTTCAAATAATTTGAAAGATATTATTAAAGTACGTACAAATCATTTGGGAGAAATTATTCATATTGGAGAATATTAAAAATGTAAACATATGCTAAAACGTACCATTTACATTGGCAACCCTTCTTATTTAAAGTTGAAAGATAATCAGCTAAAAATAGAAGATGCGACAACCAAAGAAATCAAAGGCTCTATACCTATTGAAGATTTAGGATTTTTGGTGTTGGATCATTATCAAATTACCCTAAGTCATCAACTTATAGTGATGTTACAACAAAATAATGTGGCGATAATTAGTTGCGACGATAGTCATATGCCTTTAGGGTTGATGTTACCAATGAATGGTCATGTGGAGCATAGTGAGCGATTGAAACATCAAATTAACGTTTCGGAACCATTGCGTAAACAGTTGTGGAAACAAACGATAGAAGCTAAAATTTATCAACAGAAAGCATTGTTGAGTAAGTTTGGTTTTGTAGAGGAGCCAATGCAGAATTATTTAACGAATGTAAAATCGGGAGATTCCACGAATATGGAAGGAATTGCTGCGCAATATTATTGGAAACAGTTATTTGACAATTTTACGCGAGAACGAAATGGTGATGCTCCTAATAATTTTCTGAATTTTGGATATGCTATTCTTCGAAGTATGGTTGCAAGAGCTTTAGTGAGTTCTGGATTAAATCCTACAATTGGTATTTTTCATCGTAATAAATACAATCCCTATTGTTTGGCTGACGATATAATGGAGCCTTATCGTCCTTATGTTGATGAATTGGTCTTAGAATGGATGAATAAGCCTTTTCGACCGACTGAAATGAGTAAGGAAGCGAAAGCACATTTATTACAAATAGCAACAAAAGATGTGAAAATAGATGGTTTGAAAAGACCTTTGTTGGTAGCGATAAGCTCTACAACAAGTTCTTTATATAAGTGTATGATAGGGGAGCAGCGTGTGATTCGTTTTCCTGAAATGACATGAGTTTTAGTCGTTATAATGCTTATCGTATTATGTGGGTTTTAGTTTTATTTGATTTACCAACGGAAACAAAAAAGCAAAGAAGTCAAGCTACTCGTTTTAGAAAAGAGTTGATAGACGATGGATTTACTATGTTTCAGTTCTCGATTTATTTGAGACATTGTCCAAGCAAAGAAAATGCTGAGGTACATATAAGACGAACAAAATCTAAATTGCCAGAATTTGGTAAAGTTGGAATTATTTGTATTACTGATAAACAATTTGGACAAATGGAGATATTTTTTTCCAAAAAAGAAACCGATTTACCAACAGGTCCACAACAATTAGAATTATTTTAGGAATAAAAAAATCCGATAGAAAACTCAACTTCTATCGGATTTTACTTTTTTCTCATTTCTAAATTTCTTCTCAAACCCTTTTATATAAAGGATTTTAAAATGAGGTTGTAATTACTTACGTAAAATTACTAAAAGTGAAAGGAACTCACAAC
>NZ_DLOC01000070.1:0-39920 GCF_002478465.1 Empedobacter sp. UBA7494 | reverse complement strand
TTTATTTTGACAACATACAATATTTAAATAAATTTAACTTCTATGGCGTCGCCGTGATATTTCTTGAACGAGGCGTCATAGAATTCGATATTCGTATAACGAAATAATAATTCGGTAATTTCTTTTTTCAGAATTCCTTTTCCGTAACCATGAATTAAAATCAATCGAATTTGACTTTCGAACATGGCACGTTCCACCTCATTTCGAGCAACATCTAATTGCGTTTGTATAATTTGCGCATTATCCAAATCACGCCAATTATCAACCAGATTTTCGATATGCAAATCAATTTCTCGCGTTAAATACGGATGACGATGAGATTTGCGAAAAGTCTTAAATTTTGGTTTCGAAAATTCTTTAATTTCTTTATCGCGATATTCTTCATAGTCAATTTCAATATCTTTGATGATTTCGTCTTGATGATACTCATATTCAAAACCAAATTCATCATTAAAGTAAACAAAATCACCTTTCAATTTGGTAATTGTTCCCGAAATATTATCATCTATCACTTTAACTTTTGTTCCAATTTTGAACATTTTCTACTTTTTCTGCAAAATTAAGAATTATTTCATGAGTTTTTAGATTGTTGTATTATTCAATTCAAAATCAATGTTGTATTTTTGTCTATTAAACTAACCAAATGTCAAATCAACCTAGAAAAATAAAAGTACTTTTTAGGCTTCGTTCGTTAGAAATGGGGGGAGTTCCTAGAGTAGTTTTAGATTTATTGCGAAACTTACCAAAAGATAAATTCGATTTTACTTTGATGCTTAATTTATATCAAGGCGAATTAATCAAAGAAATTCCGACTGATATAAAATTAATTGTTGTAGAAAAAGGAAAAGAACAGATGAGCTCTAATTCTTCTGTACAGAAATTACAATTAATTTGGCGACGAATGAAATTAGAAGTTTACGATAAATTTCCTTCAATTTTATACAAATTAAAAGTTCCAGAAAAATACGATATTGAAGTTTCGCCTGGTTATGCAGAATTTGATATGGTGTTAAATTCTCCTGATAAAAAATCAAGAAAAATAGGCTGGTTTCATACAGATGTTGGATATGATAAAGATCAAGAACGTGTTTTGAGTAGAATTGAAAAAATGAAACGTTTTGATTTTATGATTTTTGGCTCGAAGCAAACACGTCAAGTAATCGAGGATTTGTATCAAGTTACCTATCCAAAATCGACTGTTATTTATAATGTGATAAAAGTGGATGAGGTTTTGAAAAAAGCCGAGCTTTTTGAGTATTCTTATGAAACAGATTTACCCGTTTTTTCTTCTATGGGAAGATTACATCATCGCAAAGGTTATCATACATTGATGAGGGTGCATAAACGATTATTAGATGATGGTTTTAATCATAAAATAGCGGTAATTGGTGGAGGAAACGAAATGGAAAATTTGATCAATCAACGTAAAGAACTAAATGTTGAAGATTCTTTTTTATTGTTAGATTCTCAAACCAATCCTTATCCTTATATTAAAGCATCTGATTATTTTATTTTGCCAACACAATCTGAGTCATATCCATTGGTTATAGGCGAAGTAATGTGCATGCGAAAACCAATTATTTCGACAAATGTTGGTGGAATTGCAGAAATGATAGATAATGGAGTAGATGGAGTTTTAATTCAATATAATGAAGATGAAATGTACGAATCGATGAAATCTTTTATGACGAATCATGATTTGGTTCAAAAAATTATTGAAGGAACTGAAAATGCGTACAATAAATTTGATGAAAAAGAGATTTATCGTCAAGTTTCTGAAGTTTTCGAACAGCAATATCAAATCAAATTAGAGAATGAACGAGGTTAAAATTACCATTGTCACACCTTCTTATAATCGTGCGCATACGTTGACGCGTGTGTATGATTCGTTAAAAAATCAGACATTCAAAGATTTTAAATGGATTATTATGGATGATGGTTCTACTGATAATACTAGAGAAATTGTTGAAAATTTTCAATCAGAAGGTCTAATTAATATTGAATATTTTTGGAATGAAAATCAGCATAAATTCATTACTGTTTTTGAAGGAGTCAAAAAAGTAAGGTCTAAATATTTTATGATTGTTGATTCAGACGATTCTTATCCTGAGAATGCTTTACAAACATTATTTGATGAGGTAGAGAAGATCAAAAACCAAGACGAATATATTTCTGTAATGGGATTGTCGCAATATACAGATGGAAAAATAGTTGGTAATCAATATCCAAATAATGGATTTGATGGTTCAATTTTCGATATGCGTTACAAGTATAAAGTACGTGGTGATAAGTTTGGGATTTTTATAACAAAGACTTATCAACAATTGTTGAAAAACTTTGATTGTTCACCTTATAAAAGCAAAGGTTACATTACACAATCGGTGTTTTTTAATACCTATGATGCTGATGGAGTGAAGACTAGATTTGTGAATAAAGTTGTTCGTAACTATCATTTGGATGAAGAAGATGCTAATTCTATTTCCAATACACGCTGGTCGGGAAAAAATACTTTTGGATTGATGGAAGGTTATCGATCTTTTCTAAATTCTTATGGAACAAAACTATTTGGATATCCAAAAGCTTTAATTCGTAATTTGGTTGGATATCAAGTTTATTCGATAATCAACCATCGAAATTTGTCAGAAATAAACAAAGGATTGAAGTACTTTAAATTGTTGTCGATATTGCTTTATCCGTTGTCGTATTTATATTTAAAATTGAAGTAAAGACTAATTGTAATTTTATAAAATAATATCTTAAGTTAGATATTAAAAATGATGAACATTTTTGAAAAAGTAAATGCTAAACTATTTAAAACTTATACGTGTTAACCAATGGGTGAAAAATCTATTTGTTTTTTTACCAATATTTTTTTCGGGAAATTTATTGAATATCGATTTGTTTATTGAGTCGTTTTATGGCTTTTTAATTTTTTCTTTTGTCGCGAGTAGTATTTATATTATCAATGATTATGTTGATATAGAGAAAGATAAAAGACATCCCGAAAAGAAAAATAGACCACTCGCAAGTGGTAAAATATCGAAGCAAAATGCTTTAATTCTATTTGTTATTTTAGTCATTGTAACATCAATTTTGATTTATTTTTTTGGAAATAAACAGGTCGAAATTCTTGTTGGAATTTACTTTTTTATGAATTTAGCTTACTCATTCAAATTAAAACAAATTGCAATTCTTGATGTGATGATTATAGCATTTGGATTCTTACTAAGAGTTTTTGTTGGCGGCTATATGACGGGGATTTTAGTGACAGATTGGACGATTTTATTGGTTTTTGATTTGGCTTTGATTTTAGCTTTAGGAAAACGTAGAGGGGAATTAATCAACGCCGAACTAGAAGGTATTACAAGAAAATCGCTAGACGGATATAATCTCAATTTTCTTAATTCTGCCTTAGCTATAACTTGTACTGTCGCTGTAATTTGTTACATGATGTTTATTCTTTCCCCAGAAACACAATCCAAATTTCATCATTATATTATTTATACTTTTGTCTTTGTTTTTGCGGCAGTTTTACGTTATTTACAACAGACATTTGTTTTTTCGAAAACAGAATCTCCTACAAAACTAATTTTTAAAGATCATTTTTTACAAATTCTAATTATAATGTGGGGAATTTGTTATGTATTATTGATTTATTTTAATCATGGAAAATAAAAAATTAATCCCAGTTGCCAATTGGGGACTATATCCATCTATAAAAGCCAATGTTGTCTCGCCAACTACAATTTTAGAATTTCAGGAAGCAATTCTTTCAAATGAAGAAGTTATTGCGAGAGGAAATGGTCGTTGTTATGGAGATGCATCATTACAAAATACAATTATTTCAACATCGAAATGGAATAAATTTATCGATTTTGATCGCGAACATGGAATTATAGAAGTTGAATCTGGAGTTTTATTATCAGATATTTTAGAAGTTTCAATTCCGGCAGGATATTTCATTTCAGTCACTCCTGGAACCAAATTTATTACAGTTGGCGGAGCAATTGCATCAGATGTTCATGGAAAAAATCATCACATCGATGGTTGTTTTTCTGATCATTTAATTCATTTCGATTTAATGATCGAAAATGGAGATATTTTACATTGTTCAAGAAATGAAAACACAGATTTATTTTGGGCAACAATAGGAGGAATGGGATTGACAGGAATTGTTATTTCTGCTAAATTTATGTTGAAAAAAATTGAGTCAGCATATATTCGAAATGAAGCAATTCAGGCAAAGAATTTAGATGAAATTTTCGATTTGTTCGAATCTTCTGAATCTTGGACATATAATGTTGCGTGGTTAGATTGTTTACAAAAAAGAACTTCCTTAGGAAAATCGATTATGTTGCGCGGCGAACATGCGACTTTAGGCGAGTTACCTCAAAAATTCAAAAAGAATCCTTTAAAAATTAAGAAGAAATTAAACTTAAATATTCCATTTTTCTTTCCAAATTTTGCGTTAAATCCTTTATCAATTAAGATTTTCAATTGGTTATATTTTAATAAACAAGGTAAAAAGCATTTGAAAAATTATGTGGATTACGAAACATTTTTTTATCCGTTAGATGCTGTTCATAATTGGAATCGTATTTATGGGAAAAATGGATTTATTCAATATCAATTTGTGATTCCAAAGGAGACGGGAAAAGAAGGAATGCGAAAGATATTGGAAACAATTGCTGCTAGTGGAAATGGTTCTTTTTTAGTCGTATTGAAATTGTTTGGTGATAATAATCCAAAAGCGTATAATTCGTTTCCAATGAAAGGATATACCTTGGCTTTAGACTTTAAAGTAAACAATAAATTAGAAAAATTAATTGCAAGTTTAGATAAAATTGTGATGGATTATGGAGGACATATTTACCGAACAAAAGACGCGATGTCCAATCCAGCCTTGACAGATTATTTACAACATATCGATTCTCCAAAATTCGAGTCGATGCAAAACGAACGTATCAATAGATTTAAGCAAAAATGATAGTAATAGGATCAAATTCTGATGTAGCAATAGCTTTTGTAGAAAAGGTTTTGAAAGAAGGTAAACGTTTTTCGATGGTTTATTTATTTACATCAAACATCGAAAAAACAAAGAAATTAGCACTACATTTTTATGCAAAATATGAGCAAAAATGCGAGATTGTTCATTTCGATTTAACAAAAGAAAATGATTATTCTTTAATTTCTCATATCGATTCTGAATTATTGTTTTGTGCAGCTGGATATTTAGGGAAAAATTCGGAAGATGGTTTATATGACGATTGGAATACAAAGCAAATCGTAGAAGTTAATTACTCAAAATTAATTGTCTTAATTAATCATTTTGCGCAGAAATTCGAAGCAAAAGGTTCGGGAACTATCATTGGATTGTCGTCTGTAGCTGGTGAACGTGGTCGTCAAAGCAATTTTATTTATGGATCTGCAAAAGCTGGCTTTACAGCTTATTTAGCTGGTTTGAGAAATTATTTATTTCATAAAAAAGTTCATGTAATGACGGTTATTCCAGGATTTATGGATACACAAATGACAGCTGATATCGAAACACCAAAACCATTAACTGCTCAACCAGATCAAGCGGCTAATATTATTTATAAGGCTTATGTCAAAAAGAAAAATATTGTTTATGTGACATTTTTATGGTGGGGAATTATGATGATAATTCGTAATGTTCCTGAATTTATTTTCAAAAAAATGAAAATGTAATGAATCGCAATTTATACCTTTTTGATTTTGATGGAACATTAACTTGTAAAGATACCTTATTCGATTTTTTAAAATTCTCTTTTCCTAAAGTTTACTTCTTTAATTATCTGATATTTATTCCATTATTTATCGTTTCAAGATTGAAGATAATTGATGCTGGTTTTGTAAAAGAAATGTTCATTTCGAAATTTTTGAAAGGAAAATCTTATGTTGAAATTAATCAATTAGCTCAAAATTACTTTGAACAAAATCATCAAGAATTAATTTATTCAAAAGCTGATGAATATATTAAATCGTTAAGTAATTATAATGATAAATTTATCGTTTCGGCTTCAATCGATTTTTGGATTCAACCTTTTGCAGATTATTATGAAATGGGACTAATTTGTACCAAAGCAAAATATGATGAACAAGGCTTTTTTACAGGGAAATTTGCTTCACCAAATTGTAATTACCAAGAAAAAAAGAATAGAATCGAGAAAGAAATTGATTTGTCTTTATATGACCAAATCATAGCTTTTGGTGACACAAAAGGTGATGAAGCAATGTTTTCGATCGCCACAAAATCTAATTTTAGATATTTTAATTAACTCATTTACCAAAAATAATCTCCTATTAATTGCATTACGAATGTTTGTAGAAGAGCAATATAAGCTATGTTTTTTAAAACGTTTATATCCTTTACATTGATTAATAGTAAAAGTATATAAGGGTAAAGATAAAGGCAAGCTCTTGCTGTTTCTCCTGTTCCATAGGCACCTGTCAAAAACATTAGCATTAAAGAGAGGAACGCTATTATTGGCAAATAAAAATTAATTTCATTCTTTTTAAGATTAAATACTTTTGGGGTAAATAGGTAGGCGAAAAAACCAAAAGACAAGAAAAGTAATATTTCACTAATGTTCTCTAAACGTGTAAAAAGATAAACAATTGGTTGATGAAATCCTCTAAAACCATTAGGGTTTTCAAGTTTTGAAGCATTGAAAAAAGCTTCAATATGGTTATAATCAAGTATTAATTGAAGTAATAAAATATAGAAAAGAAATAAGATTCCTACAATTATAAAGTTAATGATTGTGTATTTATTTTTTTCAATAATTAATTGATATATTGATAATATTGCAGCAACACAGGCAAAAAAAGTTCCACTAAATGATATACTATTTGCTAAAGAAAATCCAACAAATGCTAATAATATTCCTTTAATATTTATAGAATTCGATCTTGATATGATTAACATTCCATATAAAAAAATTAAACTAAAAAATAGAAACACAGCATCTATTGATACAATACTATAAATGTTTACAGCAGGAATAAGTGCAAAAATTAAGAGAAGAATATTTCTTTTAGAGTTTTCTATTTTGAAAAAATCAATAATTTTTACCAAAGGAAAAAATGAACAAAGTGAAAGAATAGACATTCCGATAGCTAAACCAAGTACTGATTCGTTAAATATTTTGTAAATAATATATTGTATCCAAACAGCAAAAGGAGGATGTGTTTTGGCATGCATTGTTAAAGTATCTTGTATCTCATTATAACTTGAAATGAATGTATAACCATTTTTAATTTTAACTACATCATGAAAGTATTGAAAATCAGTATCAAGAAAAGACCTTAAAAAAGTTTGATGGATTGAACCTTGAGCTAGGTTTCCAAATATTATTAACAAGATGTAAGCAATAAATAATTTTAAAATACTTAGATGATGATAATTTTTTAATGCGAATAGACCTGTTAATAAAAAAAATATTGAAAATAAAACACCTTGAAAAGTGATAGTAGAAAAATATACGACACTTATTGGAAAAGTAATTCTAGAACCAGTAAAAAAATGGTTTTCGTTTAAAAAATAATTCAATCCAACCATCACAATCCATCCTATAATTAATAATCCTATAATTTTGAATGGGCTTGTTTTTAGAACTGATTTAAAATTTTCTAACATAGTTTTAGGTTATTTTAAGTAATTTATTTTTAAGGTTTCACAAAATTATTAATTTTGCACAAACCTAAACTATGAAAAAGAAAATATTAATACGTATTGGCTCACTTCGTCATGGAGGTGCTGAAAAAGTATTGGTCACTTTTCTCAAAAATCTTTCACCAGAAAAATACGAAATTGATTTGTTGTTAAATCTTTATTCGGGTAAATATCTCAAAGATGTGCCGTCTTGGATTAATATCTATTATTTGAATAAAGGTGAAATGATTACGACAAATCGTCCGCAGGATATTCCGCAAAAAGCTTTTCGAGTGATTTATCAAAAGATTTTGTCATCGTTTCCAAAGTTGCTTTACAAATTTATTTTACCGAATAAAAAATACGATATAGAGTTTGCGGCAATTCATGGAATGGCAGATGAAATCTTCAATTCTTCGATTAAATCTTCTAAAAAAATAGTTTGGATTCACAATGATTTGTCGAATATTCCTGAATATACAACAGTGCGATTGAAAAACTTTTTCAAGTTTGATCAAATTCTAGTGATTTCAGAAAAGATTAATCAATTATTTTTAGGTTTAGCAAATTCAGATGAACAAAAACAAAAAGTGGTTCGTATTTATAATCCTATTGATGTCTATGAAATTAAAAAGTCAGCATTAGAACCTTGTGAGATTCAGAAAAAAAATGATCAACCTACATTTGTTTCAATTGGAACAGTTTTTCCACAAAAAGGATTTGATCGTCTATTGAGAGCGCATCGCAAATTGTTAGACGAAGGTTTTCAACATCAAGTTTGGATTGTTGGTGACGGTTACGATTTTCCGAATATCAAAAAATTGGTTGAAGAATTAAAAGTTGAAGAAACTGCACATTTAATTGGTTTCAAAGAAAATCCTTATCCATATTTTGTTAAAGCCGATTATTATATTTTATCCTCTCGTTACGAAGGTTATCCAACAGTTTTGTTTGAAGCGATGGTTTTAGAAAAGCCAATTATAGCAACAGATGTTTCGGGAGTTAGAGAAATGTTGAATGATGGTGAATTAGGTTATATTATCGATAATGAAGAAGAAGCAATTTATGATGGAATGAAATATTTTATTCAAAATCCTGAAATTGCTCATAAATATCAACAAATCATTGAAGGAAAAACATTACCTTTTGAGTTGGGTAATGCAGTAAATTCAATTGAAAAATATTTAAACTAAATTATGAAAACAATTATTCAGAAAGATTTTTATCGAAACTTTGGATATTGGACAAATTCTCCTTTCTTGAAAGGTTTTATGAGTCCAGGTTTTCGTTTCATTTATTTTTTAAGAAAAGCTCAACAATATTCTGCAAAACATCCTTTAGGATTAGTTTATCGTTTGTTGTTGCGTCGTTATTCGATTAAATATGGTTATCAAATTTCTGCAAAAACAGAAATTGGAGCAGGGTTAAATTTAGGACATTGGGGAACCGTTGTCGTTAATCCGAAATGTAAAATAGGGAAAAATTGTAACATTGCGCATGGCGTTACCTTAGGTCAGACAAATAGAGGTAAATCGAAAGGTTTTCCAATTTTGAAAGACGATGTATGGGTTGGTACAAATGCCGTAATCGTTGGTGGAATTACAATTGGAAATAACGTGTTGATTGCGCCAAACAGTTATGTGACGCAAGATGTGCCAGACAATTCGATTGTGACAGGAAATCCAATGCAAATTATTTCGAACGAAAAAGCTACGGAAGGTTATATTAATAATAGAATTGAATAAAATTTTTTGAAAACAATACTTTTCATATTGCCAGATCTTAATCAAGGTGGTGCAGAGCGAGTAATTACAACGCTTTGCAATGAATTGGATCGAACGAAATTCTGTCCAAAATTGGTGTTGTTTAAAAAAGAAGGTTATTATTTAAATCATTTGAAAGATGATGTTGAAATTATTGAATTAAACGTTTCTCGAATTCGTTATTCGATTTTCAAAATTATTCCGTTGATTAAAAAGTTAAAACCAGAAATTGTTTTTACAGGTTGGGGGGAAATTTCAGCTTTTTTATCACTAATCATTTCATTTTTTCCGAAAACGAAGTTTATTACAAGAGAAACAAATGTGGTTTCTGAACATGTAAAACGTAAAGAGATTCTATTTTTTTATCGATTTTATAATAATTTTCATCAGATTATTGCGCAAAGCGATGATATGAAAAATGATTTGATTGAGAATTTTAGAATTTCGGAAAATAAAATTGTAAAAATTAATAATCCAGTTGATTTTGATTTGATTAATCGATTAAAAATAGAAAATATTACTATCGATTTTGACACGAGCTATAAAAATATTGTGGCAATTGGAAATCTTTCACCACGAAAAGGTTTTGATCTTTTATTAAATGTGATGAATGAATTGAAAGGAGAAAATATACATTTAACGATTCTTGGTGATGGAGCTTTTAAAGATGAGCTAGCTCAACAAAAAGATGAATTAGGTCTAAATAATGTAACCTTTAAAGGAAAAGTTTCAAATCCATTTGTTTACCTAAAAAATGCAGATTTGTTTGTACTTTCTTCTCGTTACGAAGGTTTTCCGAATGTTTTGTTGGAAGCTGGAGCTTGCGGAACTTATAGTTTGGCAAATAATTGTCCAGGAGGAATCAATGAAATTGTGCAAGAAGAAATTAATGCAAAAATTTTTCCAATTGCAGATTCTAAAGGTTTTGCAAAAAAAATAAAAGAAGTTTTGCAAGAGAATCATTCAGAAGAACAAATAATTTCGAGTATTCATTCAAGATTTAGTAAAGAAAAAATAATTCAACAATACGAATCAATTTTTGATAAAATATAATGTCAATTCAGCCTAAAATATCAGTCATTGTACCAGTTTATAATACCGAAAAATATCTTTCGAAATGTTTAGATTCGATAGTGAATCAAACGTTGAAAGATATTGAAGTGATTGTTGTAAATGATGGTTCTAAGGATGATTCTCAAGAAATTATTGATGAATTTGTTTCAAATGATTCGCGCATAATTTCTATTCAGAAAGAAAATGGAGGGTTAAGTGATGCGAGAAATTTTGGCATTGATAAAGCGAAAGGAGAATTTATTGCTTTTGTTGATTCTGATGATTACATTGATGTAACGATGTTCGAAAAAATGGTTGATTTGAGTGTGCAACATCAGTCAGAAATTGTTTTGTGTGATTTGGTAAAAGTTGATGAAAATGGAACTGAATTTCGTGATTTACCGCAATCGCCTCAATTGCCAGAAAAAATAGTTTTATCAAATGATTTTACGATTTTTGGAGAAATGAGTTGCTTTGCTTGTAATAAAATCTTCAAAAAATCGTTGTTCGAGAATCATCGATTTAGAAAAGGAATTCATTTTGAGGATATAGAATTGATTCCGAAATTGGTTTTAGATTCGAGTATTATTTCTAAAATAAATGAACCTTTTTATAAGTATTTCGAACGACAAGACTCTATTACAAAAACACATACGGAGAAAGGTTTGGATATGTTTGTTGCTGTAAATGAGGTGATAAATTATTTTTATCAGAGTAAATATAATACATTTGCAACTGAGCTAAAACGTTTTCAGATCATACAAGGGTATTATTCGTATTTGGCTTATTTGGCTTATGTGAAAGATAAAAATTTGAAGCGTAAAATGTTAAATGTTTTGAATGACTTTTTAAAGGCAAATAACTTAACAAAAAAAGAACTTAAAAATTATAAACGTTTTGACAAAAACTATTTAAATTCATTACCATTGAAAAAACGATTTTTTTACTATATAGTCTTAATTAATCCTCAACTATTACTTAAATTCTAATCTGTAGTGAGTTTTATTTATTTATTCATATTTGCATTTCTACTTGTTGCATCTTTTTTAGAGTTTTCTAATAAAAAGGTTAGTAAACAATTATATATATTAATTGTTGTGATAATGTGTTTAACTGCTGGATTGGGATACGCATTGAGCCCTGATTGGGTAGCTTATTTTGATACTTTTAATGCATTGGCTTACGTAAATTGGTCAGAGTTTGGTCGTTTTGCCTATATGGCAGGTATGGAGAAAGGATATTTAGGCCTGAATAAAATACTTGTTGATTATGGTTTTGATTTTGGGATGCTTACATTAATAGTTGCAACAACTTCTCTTATTCTAAAGACAACAACTTTCTATAAATACGGAGGATTTCCTTTTTTAGTATTATTTATTTATGCGATGCCGAACTTTATGTTCGAAGAGCATGTACATATTAGGCAAGGTTTAGCAAATGCAATTGCACTTTATTCTATACGTTATGTAATCGATCGTAACCTAATAAAGTTTGTGATTTGTATTATAATTGGATTCCAATTTCATGAATCTATTATTGTTTTTGTACTTGCCTATTGGATTGCTCCAATGAAATTTGACGAAAAATTTATAGGTTGGATCGTTTTATTTTCAATTATAGGGTTTTATACTGGATTAAATTCAATCATAGAGGTTATCATGAACTTTATGCCTATTGGGCAAGATAAGTTTGAGAGCTATCAAAGTGATTTATACGCACAAGGCGATGGGGTGGCTATAGGAGATTTTGTAAAAATTATTTCTATTCTATCCATTATCATTTATAATAAATATGCTGTTCACGATAAATTGTATTGTTATTTCCGAAACTTATTTGTTTTTGGTGTACTACTTTATTTCTTCTTAGGGAAAGGAATTTTTGGTATTCGATTACCAGGTTTTTATTTAGTTTTTTTAGGTTTAACGGTAGGGAGATTGGTGTATGTTTTTGACGGAGATAAATTTAAACGAAACTTTATATATTTAAGTTTTGTATCATACACTGTCTTGTTGATTTTTTGGTTCCAAGTAAAGCAAGGACATAAATCAAATTTTGGAAATTATCGAACTATTTTTAATAAAGAGGCCGTGTACGGATTATGGAAATGGAATTAGTATCTATTGTAACGCCTTGCTATAATTCGGAAAAGTATATAGCGGAAACTTATCAATCAATAAAGGCACAGACTTATTCTAATTGGGAATGGCTTATTGTTGATGATTGTTCAACTGACCGTTCGGTTGAAATTATAAAATCGTTTCAAGATCATCGAATTCATTTAAGTAGTCAAACAGTTAATCAAGGTGCTGCAAAAGCAAGAAATATAGCACTTTCCAAAGCAAATGGAAGGTACATCACGTTCATCGATAGCGATGATTTGTGGTTACCAGATTTTTTAGAAAAAACGATCAATTATTTACAATCAAATGATGAGCAATTAGTTTACACAAGTTATAAACGAGTAGATGAAAATTTGCAACCCTTGTTAGCAGATTTTATTGCGATTGATAAAATTGATAGTAATCGAATTTTATACAACTGTCCAATTCCGATGTTAACATCTGTTTACGACTCCAAAACTATAGGGAAAATTACTGTTCCTGATGTAGAATTAAGAGAAGATCATGCGATGTGGATTGATTTGTTAGCTAAAATAAATTACGCAAGAGCAATTGAAGAACCCTTAGCTATTTATCGAATTAGAGATAATTCTGTTTCGAGGGATAAATTTAAAATAGCAAAAAAACAATACGATGTCTATAGAAAATATTTAAAAATGAATTTTTTTAAATCTTCTTATTACACTTTTTTTTGGGCATTGAATGGATTAAAAAAATATGGAAAACTTTAAATTATTAGACTATTTATATACACTGGATATTTCTCCAATTTACATCAATATTTTGGGTGCATTTTTTTTTGCATTGACTATCACTTTGATTTCTATCCCTAAAATAATTAGAATCTCTTATAGAAAACAATTAATGGATGTGCCAGGAGAGCGTAGTTCGCATACGAATAAAGTTCCTACCTTGGGAGGTGTCGCATTGTACTTTGGTATTGTGGTTTCGACTTCTATTTTTGCAACAGATTTAGGTGTTAATTATTCCTTTTTTCTATCGGCTATTACCATCTTGTTTTTTATAGGATTAATGGACGATCTATTAGTTGTAGCTCCAGATAAAAAATTATATGGTCAGATAATAAGTACCATTTTAATTATTTTTGGTTCTGGTATAATGATTAAGTCATTTTCAGGACTTTTTGGAATTTATAGAATACCATACGTTGTAGGTGTATTGTTAACGATTTTTGTATTCATTGTTTTGATTAATGCTTACAATCTTATTGACGGAATTGATGGACTTGCAGCAGGTGTAGGTATTGTGATAAGCTTATGTTTTGTGTATATTTTTTATCGAATTTTTGATTATGGTATAGGTATACTTGCCATTAGTACACTTGCCGTTTTAATAGGTTTTGCGCGGTACAATCTTTCCAAAAAATTTAGAATATTTATGGGAGATACTGGATCGATGGTCATAGGTTTTATTTTAACCTTTATGGCGATTCGATTTCTTTACATTAGCGAAACCTCCAATCTTGGCTTAAAAACTGGACCAGTACTTTTACTTTTTATCTTTGTGATTCCTATTGTAGATACTTCTTATGTTTTTACTGTACGATTACTCAGAAAAAGAAGTCCATTTGCACCAGATAAAAACCATTTGCATCATCAATTTCTAAAATTAGGTTACAATCATTTGCAAACGTCGATCATTTTAGTATTAATTAACATTTTTTTTATATTCGTTGGGTATTATTTTAGAAATATTGAAATTAATAAACTATTTTTGGTCTTTATTGTTTTATCAATAAGTTTTGTTATCTCTCTAAGATATATTGTAGTATTAAAAAATAATAAAAACATATCATTATAAAAAATGCTTTACTTAAAATCAACTTTAACCAAAACCGCTATTTTATTGATCATCATGAATTTATTTTCATGTATATCACTTAAAGATGTTCAATTAATTCAACCAGATCAAAATTTAAAACTTGATGCTAAAGGGAAAATCGCTTTCGATAAACCAGAATACTATATTCAAAAAGGGGATCGCATTTTAATCAATGTTTCAAGTGCTTCTAAAGAATCTATGGGGATTCTAAGTGATTTTATTTCTTCAGGAAATCAAACTTTTGTACTTGGAGAAAATTCAGGGGTATTAGTTAGAAAAGATGGAAATATAGAATTACCTCGAATTGGGAATATACATGTAGAAGGGTTCACCATAGAACAGGTACGTAAGATAATTCAAGATGAATTTTATAAAATTTATGATGAGAAAGGAACTTTTATAGATGTAAATTTAGCAGGTATAGAATATACTATAGTTGGAGAGGTTAGTCAAGGGACATTTCGGGCAAATAAAAGAGATTTAACCATTTTAGAAGCTTTCGCTAAAACAGGATCTAATAATATATATGCAGACCTAAAAAATGTTCGTATAATCAGAACAGATTTGGATGGAACTAAGCAGGTTTATGTGGACTTGACAAAAGAATCTATTATGAATTCAGAGTATTATTGGATTCAGAATAATGATATTATTGTTGTTAATCCACGTAAAGAAAAAGTTTGGGGAGTTGGCCTAAACCCATTGAGTGTTGTTACAACCGTGATGGGAGCTATTGCAACTATTTTAGGAGTTTATTTATTTTTTGATAAAATTTAAGAATGGCGAATACAATGAATAATCAAAAAAGTAAGAAAAAACAATCTGACTTTATTGATGTAGAAAGGTTAATACCTAGGTTACTTAATGCATGGCCATTATATATAATATCAATTCTGATTGCTCTAGCAGTTGCTTATTATTTAAATAACTGGAAACTCAATAAAATTTATTCAGCTAATACAACGTTTAAAATAAAGGATAATAGTTCGGCGAATAATTCTTTAGCCTCTAACTCTATTAATTTTATTTGGGGAGGAAATGCAAATAAAATTGATGGGTTATCATATACATTAACTTCTCGTATTCATAATGAGAAAGTTGTAAAAAGAGCAGAATCTTATATCTTCTATACGGAAGAGGGACGTTTAAAAAAATCTAATATATATAAATTAGATGCTCCTTTTCATGTTCATATTGATACATTACATCAACAAGTTGCATATGTTGATGTTAAAGTAAAACCTAAAGATCATAACTCTTTTTATTTTGAAGTCGAGAACAAAAATGGTTCTTTATATCAGTTTACTAAAGATAGTATTATAAAGTCTGACGAGTTGAATTTACCTAAAATTGGTTATTATAATCAATGGATGGTAGGTAAAAACTATAAAATAATGTTGACTCGTTCAAATGTACCATTTTCTGAAAGTTCAATATCATTTAAATTAGTTACAGTTAAAGATGCGACAGGAAGAGCAACTCAAAATTTTAATGTTTCAAATCCATCAAAAATATCAAGTATAATAGCTGTTTCAAAAAATGCTGAAAGTTTAAATGAAGCAGTTGATCTTTTAAATAACTCTATTCAAGTTTTAATAGAAAATGAATTAGCAGAAAGAAATTTATCAGCCTACCAAACACGTAAATATTTACAAGAACGAATCGCAGCTGTAAAGCTTAAGCTGGATAGCGCGACAGATAATTTACAAGAATTACAAAAGAAAACTGGAGTTTATAATTTCGATACAAAAAAAGGTGAGCTTTTAGGGAAACTTACTGAATTAGATAAAGAACGCGTAACTGTAGAAGAGAAAATCAATGCATTACATCGTTTAATGCCTAAAAAATCGAGTAGTGTTGATAATTTAATTGCGCTTAATATTGCTGGTCTTGATGTTTCTTATTACATGACGAATGTAGATCAATTAGAAGGTCTCGAGAATCAGCGTGAGCAAATGCTTAAAGTCTATAAATCTAATACGGATGAAATTAGAGAGATTGATCGTCGATTAGCTAAAACAAGAAATAATATTTCGAATGTAGTTAATGCACATTTACAAAAGTTGAATACAGATCTATCCATGATTAATGCTAAGTTAGCGGAATCTGAATTCAAAGCGAAAGATTTACCTTATGAAGAAATTGAATTCGTGGAAGCAAATCGCGGATTTGAATTAAATAGTACATTATATTCAACTTTAATTAATCAATTAAATACAACTGATTTATCTTTAGCATCTATCGTATCTGATATCACGATTATTGATCCAGCTAAAAATCAAGGTCAAGGTTCTATTTATCCAAATCCGCAGCGTAATTATTTAATAGCTTTGGGAATTGGTTTATTGATTCCTTTGATTTATGTTGTGATTAAAGAATTATTAGACTTCAAAGTTCGTGTTTTAAAAGATATTACAAGTCGTACACATATTCCAATTATTGGTTTAGTTGGTCCTTTGGGAGATAATTCACCTTTAGTTGTAATCAACAATCCAAAATCAGGAATTTCTGAATCGTTTAGATCAATTCGTTCTAATCTGAAATATTTATACAAGAATCCAGGACTTGAAGATCATAACAAAACGATTTTAGTGACATCATTTATTGGAGGTGAAGGTAAAACTTTCAATGCGATGAATATTGCGAGTTCACTTGGTTCTATGGATAAGAAAACGGTTCTGATTGGATTAGATTTACGTAAACCAAAAATCTTTGATGATTTTAACATTAATAATAAAACAGGAGTTACAGACTATGTTGCGGGTGATTTAGAGTTAAATCAAATTACACAACGTACAATTTTACCAAATTTAGATATTATTACAGCAGGTCCAATCCCTCCAAATCCTTCAGAATTGATTTTGAGTAATCGAATGGATCAATTATTTGCTGAGTTGAAAGAGAAATATGAATTCGTAATTATAGATTCACCGCCAATAGGATTAGTAACAGATTCGTACGATTTGATGCGTTACGCAGATTGTACATTGTATGTAACACGTTACAACTATTCTGAGAAAAACTTTATCAATGCAATTTCGAATAAATACGATGAAGGTGAAGTTTCGAATGTCGGAATTATATTCAACGATTTCCAAATTAAAACTGGTTACGGTTACGGATATGGTTATGGATACGGTTATGGATACGGTTACGGATATGGCTATGGTTACGGATATTTTGCTGGAGATGAGAATTTTGATAATTCATCGTTTGGAAAAATAAAACGTTTAGCTTCTCGAATTAAAAGTAAATTCTTTTAATTGAAATGATCTTAAAGAACATATTTGATTATATACTTTCATTAATCCTACTAATATTTTTAGTGGGATTAATTGTTTTGTTAATTATCATAAGTTCTATCGATACCAATCAATTTGGAGTTTTTACACAAAAAAGAGTTGGGAAAGACGGAAGATTTTTCAATATTTATAAAATCAGAACGATTAAAGGAATTTCTAAATCGACAATAACAACCGATCAACATCAAATTACCAAAATTGGAAAGATTCTTCGAGATTATAAATTAGATGAATTACCTCAATTATTCAATATTTTAAAAGGAGAAATGAGTTTTGTTGGTCCTCGACCTGATGTCGCTGGTTATGCAGATAAATTGGTTGGAGAGAATAGATTGATGTTGAAAGTTAAACCTGGAATTACTGGTCCTGCTCAATTGAAATATCGTAAAGAAGAAGAAATTTTATCCAATGTAAATGATCCAATCAAATATAATGATGAAATTCTTTGGCCAGATAAAGTCAAAATTAATGTAGAATATGTAAAGAATTGGAGTTTTCGACAAGATTTGATTTATATGTTTCAAACAATATTCAAAAAATAAAAAGAGAATCCTAAAATTGGATTCTCTTCTATTTTTAAAAATATTTTCGTTTTTCTAAACTTGAATAACACCTAAATTAAATTGTTTTTCAATCGGAGCATGATTTGCAGCCTCAATTCCCATCGAAATCCATTTACGCGTATCCAAAGGATCAATAATTCCATCTGTCCACAAACGTGCCGCAGCATAATAAGGACTTGTTTCATCATTGTATTTTGCTGTAATTTCGTTCAAAAGTTCTTGCTTTTTCGCTTCATCAACTTCCACACCTTGTGCTTTTAAAGTCGCTTCTTTTATTTGTAACAAAACTTTCGCCGCTTGCTCGCCTCCCATAACTGCCAATTGAGCCGAAGGCCAAGCCACAATTAATCTAGGATCATATGCTTTTCCACACATAGCATAGTTTCCTGCACCATAAGAATTACCAACTATAATCGTGAATTTTGGAACAACAGAATTCGAAACTGCATTCACCATTTTCGCACCATCTTTGATAATTCCACCATGTTCAGATTTAGATCCTACCATAAATCCCGTTACATCTTGTAAGAAAACTAACGGAATTTTCTTTTGGTTACAATTTGCAATAAAACGAGTTGCTTTATCTGCAGAATCTGAATAAATCACACCACCAAACTGCATCCCATCTTTTTTAGACTTCACAATTTTACGTTGATTAGCCACAATTCCAACTGCCCAACCATCAATTCGCGCATACGTACAGATGATTGATTTTCCATAATCAGGTTTATATTCGTCCAACTCCGAGTTATCAACAATCCTGTTAATAATCTCATACATATCGTACTGCTCAGCACGAGATTCAGGTAAAATACCATAGATTTCATTCTCATCTAAAGCAGGTTTTGCTGCCTCAATTCGATTAAATCCAGCTTTTTCATAATCACCAATTTTACCAACGATAGATTTTATTCTATCCAAAGCATCTTTATCATCTTTTGCTTTATAATCAGTCACACCAGAGATTTCGCAATGTGTTGTTGCTCCACCTAAAGTTTCGTTGTCAATATCTTCTCCAATAGCTGCTTTTACCAAATAACTTCCAGCCAAGAAAATAGAACCTGTTTTGTCAACAATCATTGCTTCGTCGCTCATAATTGGTAAATATGCTCCACCAGCAACACAACTTCCCATCACAGCAGAAATTTGAGTAATTCCCATTGATGACATGATTGCATTATTGCGGAAAATTCGACCAAACATTTCTTTATCAGGAAAAATCTCATCTTGCATTGGTAAATAAACACCTGCGCTGTCCACCAAATAAATAATTGGTAATTTATTTTCCATCGCAATTTCTTGCGCACGCAAATTCTTTTTACCTGTAATTGGGAACCAAGCACCAGCTTTTACTGTCGCATCATTAGCAACAACAATACACTGTTTACCAGAAATGTAACCAATTTTAACAACAACACCTCCCGAAGGACATCCGCCGTGTTCTTTGTACATTTCATCGCCTGTTAAAGCACCAATCTCAATGTTCGGTTTTTTTTCGTCCAAAAGATAATCAATACGTTCCCTTGCAGACATTTTTCCTTTGCTATGCAACGCATCAATTCTTTTTTGACCTCCGCCAAGGTAAACTTGTTTCAGTTTTTGGCGTAGTTTAGAAAGTAATAATTTGTTATGATCCTCTCTTTTATTAAAAGTTAAATCCATTGTGGTTTTCTGTTTGTTTACAGCCCTAAACTAATGAATTTTATCGAATTCTTAAAATGAAATTTAGACTTGAGAATCAACGAATACAAAGTTCTTGCAATGCGTTTGGATTTGAGGAAAAAATGATAGAAAATCAGTTTCTAGATTCGCATAATTTTTTTCAAATTCGGGAATGATTTGATGTAAATTATTCTCAAATTTTGCTCGACTTCCGATTCCTTTTAATGTTTTTTGAACACCTTCTATGGTCGAATAATTTTTAAACCAATCATATTTCAACAAATAAAAAATGGTTTCTTGTAGTTTTTTTGGAAACGAATTGTATTCATCCTTAAATAATTGATAACAATCTGTTTTGAATTTTTCGAAAGGAGTTTCAGAAAAATTATTCCAATATTTTATCAAAAAATAATCATAAATCACATCAATAATAATTGGTGCAAATTTGTGCTGTGTTTCGTGAAAATAACTTGAGCTTTTCTTCACCGTTTCGTGAGAATCTGTATATGTATCAATCGAACGATGCAATAAAATCCCTTTCTGAATATCTTCAGGAAAATCTAAATATTGTTTTCCTTTAACAATTTCTCCAAGCAGATTTCCAATCTGAAGTGATTGATTTTCGAAGGATAAATATTGATGTGCGACAAAGTTCATAAGGCTTGTTTAGTATCATAAAGTTAAGTTTTTTTGTACAAACCTGTGTTATTTTACTGTGAAGAAAAAAAGCCATCTAAAAGATGGCTTAAGAACTATATTTTTATTCGTTGTTTCCAGAAATTTGATTGATTTTTTCTTCTAAAATCGGATAATATTCGATCATAGAATCTTTTAAATTTCGATCCAAACTTAATGCATTTTGCAACGCTTCATTTCCTAATTGATCTTGCTCTGTAATATAATAAACATTGCTTAATTGATAGAAAAATTCGGCACGATTAAAATTCTTCAAAGCGCCTGTTAATAAGACTGCAATCGCTTCCTCGTATTCGCCAACAGCAATTAAAGTTTCGACGTAAGCAAACCAAGTATTGAATACTAAAGGTTTCATTTCAACAAGTTTTGAAAGGTTTTTTAACGCTTCCTCAAACTTCATTTGTTTCAGAAAATAGTAAGTTGAATCTGTATAATATTCGTAACTATCGCCATTCAATTCTATTGCACGCTGAATGTAATATTCGGCTTCTTCAATATTTTCTAATTTGTTGTAAAGCGAAGCTGCTTTTGCCCAAACTTTATCCAATTGCGGATCTTCTTTTATCGCAATATGATAAGCTTTTAATGCTTTTTGTAGCTTCTCTAACTTTTCGTACAATTCACCAATTTTCATATGCGTAACAGCGGGCGAATCATCAAATTCTAATGTTTCTTCTAGTGTTTCTATTGCTTTGTTGTATTCTCCTAATTCTTCCAATGAAACTGCTTTGTTAGCATGACCAACAATAGAGTTAGGATTAATCGCGAGCACATAATCCAACGCATTTATAGCTTCGTCATACATTTTTTTGTGATTGTACAACAGACCAAGTTGCAACCAAGAAACTTCCGAATATGGATTATCGTCAATAAAATCTTTCAGAAATTCGATGCATTCATCAGGATTATGAATTTCTTCGTAACATTGAATAATAGAGTAGAAAGTATAATCGTTTTCTGGATTGAATTTCAATGCTTTTCTGAATGCAATCAACGCAGAATGAACTTCATCTAAATTCAAATATTCATTTCCGATACAATTGCAAATAAAATCAGTTTCTTCTTCATCTATTTGCAAAGCTTCTTCATAAAAACTTATCGCTTTTCGAGGCATATTTTTCATTCCCCAAAATCGCGCTTGCACCAAAAGATAATCTAATTCGTTTCCAGCTAAATCTTTTAAATCTTTGATGAGTTTTGCAGCTTTTTTTAAATTCTCAATTGTAAGAAAATATTCAATTCTTTTGATTTTGATATCTATATTCTCGGGATGCATTTTTTCTGCAAAATCTAGCGCACTTTTTGTATATTCGCTATCATTTACTTCAATATAGAATTCAAGAATTTCGACCAAATCCTCTGAATCGTAATACTTATACTCACGATTATCAAGCATTTGCTCAAAACCTTCAATTAGCTCGTTATTAAAAAAATCTTCGTCCATAGTGATAGACTAATTTACAAAATAAAATGTGCAAAAATCATAACGAATTGTTAGAGTTTTGCACATTTGTTAAACAATTAAAATAGATTGTTTTAGATAATATTTTTGATGCTTTCGATCATTTTATCAGCTAATTTATTTGCATTTTCTTCTGAGGTACTTTCAGTATAAATACGAATAATTGGCTCTGTGTTTGATTTTCTTAAATGAACCCATTCTGTAGGGAAATCAATTTTAACTCCATCAACCGTATTGATTTCTTCGTTTTTGTAAACTTCTTGAATTTTCACTAACAATTCGTCAACATTGATTTCTGGTGTTAATTCTATTTTCTTTTTCGCCATAAAATAAGCAGGATAAGAAGCTCTAATTTCAGAAACTGATTTATTTTGTTCAGCCAAATATGTCAAGAATAAAGCAATTCCTACTAAAGAATCGCGTCCGTAGTGCAATTCTGGATAAATAATACCACCGTTTCCTTCTCCACCAATTTTAGCGTCAACTTTTTTCATTTCAACTACAACATTCACTTCTCCAACTGCTGATGGCGAATATTTTTGACCATATTTTTCAGAAATATCGCGTAAAGCACGAGAAGATGATAAGTTAGAAACTGTTGCTGAAGGCGTTTTTGATAATACATAATCTGCGACTGCAACTAATGAGTATTCTTCTCCAAACATTTCACCTTTTTCGTCGATAATTGCTAAACGGTCAACATCTGGATCAACTACAATCCCGAAATCAGCTTCTTCGTCGATTACTTTTTTGCAGATATCACCTAAATGTTCTTTTAAAGGCTCTGGATTATGAGGAAAATGTCCGTTTGGCTCGCAATACATATCGTAATGAATCACACCTAAACGTTGTAATAACTTAGGAATTGCAATTCCTCCAGTTGAATTTACCGCATCAATCGCAACTTTGAAATTTTTCTCTTGAATCGCTTTTGTATTCACTAATGGCAAAGCCAAAATTTTCTCGATATGTAAATCAATTGCATCATCAAAAGTTTCATAAGAACCTAAATCATCAACTTCTGCAAATGTATAATCATCTTTATCTGCGAAAGCTAAAATTTGTGCGCCGTCTGCAGCAGAAACAAATTCTCCTTTTGCATTCAATAATTTCAACGCATTCCATTCTTTTGGATTGTGAGAAGCAGTTAAAATAATTCCTCCATCTGCATGCAAATGTGTCACCATAACTTCTACAGTTGGCGTTGTAGATAAACCTAAATCGACAACATTAATTCCTAATCCTTGTAAAGTTGAACAAACTAATTGAGAAACCATTTGTCCAGAAATACGAGCATCACGCCCTACAATTACTTTATATTCTGATTGATTTGATTGATTCTTAAGCCAAGTTCCGTAAGCTGCTGCAAATTTTACAGCGTCTATTGGAGTTAAATTATCTCCTGGTTTTCCTCCGATTGTTCCACGAAAACCTGAAATAGATTTGATTAGAGACATAAATTTTATTTTATAGTGTTACAAATTTACAAATTACAAAAACTTTTCTTATCTTTTTGGAACGATTTTAGTTAAGATTTACTTAACAATTTTTAAAACCATAAAAAATAGTATTAATTATGATGACAACTTCATTTATTATGTTAGGTATTACCGGAGTTTGGAGCTTTTTGGTATATTTAGTGTTCGGTTTAATTTGTGCTGGAATTGCTAAAGCAATAATGCCAGGTAAAGATCCGGGAGGATTTTGGGTAACTGCACTTATAGGTATTGTTGGTGCATATTTAGGAGCGTATATGCGTAAAATTTTAGGAATTTCTCATGATGGAGAAGTAAGTTTTTTCAGTCCATTGGATTGGATTTTTTCAATCTTAGGATCATTAATTTTATTATTTATCTGGAAAAAATTATTAGCTCCAATGTTTAATAAATAATTCATTACAATTATAAAAAAAATCCTTTATCAGAGACTGATAAAGGATTTTTTTTGTTCATATTATTTATAAAGGAAGAATGTTTTTCTCGTATTTCTGATTAATCATAATTGCAGAAGCTTCGTAGAAAGCAATAAATCCGCAGATGATTCCTGTCCAACCAGCAAAATGTAAAATGCTTTGATCTCCTGTAAAGTTTCCTGCTGCTAATAAAAAGAATAGTAAGGTTAACGATCCGAATAATAATTTACCAACCAAATTGCCTTTTAGTGTTTGGAAAAAGTTGATTAATGTAAATAATCCCCACATTCCTAAATAACATCCCATCGCATTTCCGTCTGGTTTTTCTACGCCAAACATTGGTGCTAACCATGTAAATACAAGTGTTAACCAAAAAGCGCCATAAGACATGAATGCAATACTACCAAAGTTGTTTCCTTTTTTCCATTCCATAACGCCAGCCACAAATTGTGCTCCGCCTCCAAAGAAAACACCCATTCCCATAATCATACTATTAACAGGGAAAAAACCTGCATTGTGTATGTTTAATAAAATAGTTGTCATTGCAAAACCAAATAATCCTAAAGGTCCAGGATTTGCTGTTTGGTCTTTAATTGAGTAAATATTGTTCATGTTATTTATTATTTTAAGACAATAATAATCTGAAAATAATAAATAAAAAAGAATTTATTCATAAAAAGTGTATAACTTACACTGTAAAAATATTTTTAAGTGAATATATTATTGATAATAAGTAAATTGAATACTTAATTTTTTAATGTCTCGAATAAATAAAAAATCCGTTAATTATCATTAACGGATTTTTGAATTTGAAATATAGTTAGATTATTTCTTTTTGTTTTTTTGTTGTTGCTCTTGCATTTCTTGAGCTTGTTTCATCATTTCTTGCATTTTCGAAGCAAACTTACCTGTCTTTTTAGGTTTTGTTTTATTTGTTTCGATGATTTGATGAATCTTCGCTTCGTGAATCATATATTTCTTAATATATAACACGATGAAAATATTAATCGCATTGGATACTAAATAATACCAAGATAGACCAGAAGCATAATTGTTAAGGAATACAAAGAAGAAAACTGGCATTACATACATCATGTATTTCATGAATTGCATATTTGGCATTCCTTCTTGTTGTGGCATTTGGAAATTATCCATAGATCCAGAAACTTTAAAATAAATCATCATTGCAACAATGTATAATAAAGCGAATACACTTAAGTGACCATTAAGGAATGGAACCCATTCTGGTAATTTGATTAAATCATCGAATGCTGTTAAATCATCTACGAACCAGAAAGGAACACCTCTCAAGTCGATTAAGTTCGGGAAGAAACGGAATAACGCATAGAAAATAGGAATTTGTAATAATGCTGGTAAACATCCTGCTAATGGATTGATTCCTGCATTACGATAAATTGCCATTGTTTCTTGTTGCTTCTTCATCGCATTTTTTGGATCCTTGTATTTTTCGTTGATTTCATTCAACTCTGGACGAACAACTTTCATCAATGCAGATTGACGGTATTGTTTGTACATAATTGGAGATAAAATCAATTTTACAACGATTGTCATCAAGAAGATTACCCATCCTAAAGGAATACTCATTGCTGCCAACCATTTAAATACATTCAAGAAGAAATATTTATTCAACCAACCAAATAATCCCCAACCAAAGTCAATTAAGTTTTGGAATCCTTTGTCGTTATAATCTTTCAACATTTTATAATCCAATGGAATAAAATCCCATGTGAATTTTGTATTGATTTCATTATTTTTTAACTCTAATTTTGAGTTTAAGTGATAGTGTTTACTATAAGTTAAATCCTCTTTATCAGAGTTTTTAGAACCACCTTTTGTTGTTTTAAACCCTTCATCATTTGATAAAACTGTTGCGAAGAATTGTTGTTTGTTGGCTACCCAAGAAATAGCTTCCTCTTCATCCCATTCGTCAGAACCAAATAATTCGTATTCGATGTCTTTGTTTCCTTTGAACTGAAAATAAGTATGTGACCAATATTTTTCTTGATCTTTCCCTTTCTCAGTACTGAAACCATCCATTGTCCACGCTAAATCTACATTTTTCTCAGAAGTGATGTTAGATAAACCTTGCGTTTTAACTTCGAAATCGATACCATAAGAATCTCCTAATGTATAAATGTATTGAATTTGACTATTTTGCGCATTGGCTGTAAACGTCACAATTGTATTGTTCGCATTTTTCTGTACTTGAGGCACAAATACTAAATCCGAAACATTAAGAACAGCTCCTTGTTTTGTTTTGAATGATAAGTTGAACTTACTTGATCCATCTTTTATCAAATGTAAAGGATCTTTGTGTCCATCTTTTTTGTCATTGTAAGCTGTATATCCAACGATTTGTACGTCAGAAATTTGAGCTCCTTTTGGCGAAAAAGTAACTTTTAATTTATCATTACTAACTTCAACATCTTTTGCTAATGTAGGATCTACAGTTTGAAAAGCTTGTGTTGTAGCTGTTTTATTTAATTGTTCCTGTTTTTTCGCTTGCTCTTGCTTTTGAACTAATTCTTTTTTCTGTGCTTCGACCTCCGCTTCCGAAGGTTTGTTTAGAAAATAGAATACGCCAAAAAGAATTGCAATTAAAATAAAACCAATCGTTTGGTTAAAATCAAATTTTTTCTCTTGTTGCATTTAATAAATCATTTTGTTTATTCAATAAAGAAGCTTCGATAAAACTTATAAATAAAGGATGTGGCGAAGCAACTGTACTTTTATATTCCGGGTGGAATTGTACACCTATATAATATGAGTGTTGATTATGTTCTAAAATTTCTACTAATTCTGTTTCAGGATTTTTACCAACTGGAATAAAATTATTTTCAACAAATTCATCGTAAAAATCATTGTTGAATTCATATCTATGACGATGACGTTCTAAGATTTCGGTTGTGTTGTAAATTTTCTCAATTTTTGAATTAGGAGTTAATTCACATTTCCAATTTCCTAAACGCATTGTTCCTCCTTTGTCCGAAACATCTTTTTGATCTTCCATCAAACTGATAACAGGATAAGGCGTTGTTAAATCCATTTCTGCTGAATCTGCTTTTTCGTAACCTAAAACATTACGCGCAAATTCGATTGCCATAATTTGCATTCCCAAACAAATTCCTAATGTTGGAATATTATTTCTTCGTGCATAATTTGCAGCAATTATTTTACCTAAAATACCACGATCTCCAAAACCTGGCGCGATCAAAATTCCCGAAACTCCTTTCAATTGCTCTCCAACATTGTCTTCTGTAATATCACCAGAATACACCCAACGAACTTTTACATTCGTTTCGCAAGTTGCAGCAGCATGTGTAAATGCTTCTGTAATTGATTTATAAGAATCGTGTAACGAAACGTATTTACCAACTAAAGCAATTTCGATTTCGTTTTTAGGATTTTTATGATTTGATAAGAATTTGTTCCAAACTGTAAAATCTGGTTCTTGATCAGTTGGCAAATCTAAGCCTTTTAAAACAACTTCGTCAAAATTTTGTTCATGTAATAAGAATGGAACCTCATAAATTGTGTCTGCATCCATACTTTCGATTACATTTTCTTTGCGAACATTACAGAATAAAGCCAATTTAGCTTTCACATCCTTTGGTAAATGACGCTCCGTACGTGTAACTAAAACATTGGCATGAATACCATTTTCCATTAATGTACGAACAGAATGTTGAGTAGGTTTTGTTTTTAATTCACCCGCAGCAGCTAAATAAGGGACTAATGTTAAGTGAATAACAGAAGAATTATGTTCTCCTAATTCCCAAGTTAACTGACGGATAGATTCGATATAAGGTAAAGACTCAATATCTCCAACCGTACCTCCAATTTCAGTAATGATGATATCATAATCACCTGTATTACCTAATAATTTGATACGACGTTTGATTTCGTTTGTGATATGAGGAACAACCTGAACTGTTTTTCCTAAATAATCTCCACGACGTTCTTTTTCTATAACTGTTTGATAAATACGACCTGTAGTAACTGAGTTAGCACGAGATGTTGCGCGGTTCAAGAAACGCTCATAATGTCCTAAATCTAAATCGGTCTCTGCACCGTCTTCCGTAACGTAACATTCTCCATGCTCGTAAGGATTAAGTGTTCCTGGGTCTACATTTATATAGGGATCCAATTTCTGAATTGTTACTCTATATCCTCTTGCTTCTAGTAGCATTCCTAATGATGATGCTACGATTCCTTTTCCTAACGACGATGTTACTCCTCCGGTAACGAAAATGTACTTTGGTGCTTTGTTTGTTTCCATTGAATCTTTAAATCAATGGTTGCAAATTTACGAATAAATAATGGGGTAAAAAAAAGTGGGAGTGAAATTTAGAGAAATAAAAATAGGCAAGCGATCTACATCACACCGCTACGACCGTATACCTTTGCTACGTTCCCGTCCTGGAGGATTCAACAGGAGCTGGTTGTGTAGGACTTGCCTGATGCAAAGGTAAGAAAGTTTTGTAAAAATAAAAGGGTTTAGCGTAAAGATTTTTGGTTTGACACTTGTTCTTGAAGTTTTTTGTTTCATTATGAATAGATTAAATCTAAAAATATTTTTAGAAATTAGATAAAATCACACCTTTAAATCATATAAAATAATGTATTATAGAATAAAGGATATAATTATCTTTGCAGAATGATTAGTTTTAATAAAATTTTCAAAAACTCTTTGGTGCTTACGGCAATTACATTAGCATTGTTTTTCGCACTTTACTTTTATTTTTCGTTGAACGGAACAGTTTCTGTAAAAGATTATTACACTTACAGCTTTATGATTTGCTGTTTTATTGTATTACCTTTATATGCATTATATTGTTTCTTAACAATTTTCAATTTATCGAAAAATAAAGCAAAAAATCATCAAACTTCAGAAGAATTAATGACTTTCAAAGAAGGTTTCAAAGTTGGTTTCTACACAATTTTCTTCGCAGGAATCATGAGTTTGATTGTTATTTTTGTATTCTTCAATACTTATGGAGAATGGGCACAAGATAGTTTGAAACAAGGATTGTTAGACACTTTTACGTCTAATATGTCTGATCCAAAAGTCGCAAAAGATATCGAAACATTTAGAAATTCGGATGATTATAAAACACTTAATTTATTTACTGTGAAAAACTTCTTCGGATTATTCTCAATTTTCTTATCTTTCTACATCGCAATTGCAGCGATGTTTTCACAATTCTTAAAAAAACGTGTTTTTTAACATATGGATATTTCAGTTGTTGTTCCTTTATTGAACGAACAAGATTCCTTAGAGGAATTATTCTACAGAATCAAAAAAGTCTGTGAACAGAATGATTTTACATTCGAAGTTATTTTCGTTGATGACGGAAGTACAGATGATTCGTGGCAAATTATCGAATATATTGCCAACTTCAATACAGAAGTGAAAGGAATTAAATTCCGTAAAAATTATGGTAAATCTCCAGCACTTAGCGCAGCTTTCAAAGAAGTGAAAGGTGATGTTGTGATTACGATGGATGCAGATTTACAAGATTTTCCTGAGGAAATTCCGTCGTTATACAAAATGCTGAAAAACCAAAAAGCAGATATTGTTTCGGGTTGGAAAGAAAATCGTCAAGATAATAAATTGACAAAAAATCTTCCTTCGAAATTATTCAATGGTGTTGCACGTAAAACGTCTGGTGTAAAATTGCACGATTTTAATTGTGGTTTGAAAGCTTATCGTTGGGAAGTAACGCAAAATATCGAATTGTATGGAGACATGCACCGTTATATTCCTGTTTTAGCGAAAAACGCTGGATATTCGAGAATTATCGAGAAAAAAGTAAAACATCAAGCGCGTAAATATGGTGTTTCAAAATTTGGAGCAAATCGTTTTGTAAATGGTTTCTTGGATTTGATTACACTTTTCTTTGCATCAAGATTCGGGAATAAACCAATGCATATTTTCGGTTTATTGGGAACATTGATGTTTATTTTAGGATTTTTTGCTTCATTTTATTTAGGAATAGAGAAATTATATAAAGTTTATATTTCGCATACACCAGCCAGATTAATTACAGATAGTCCTTATTTTTATATCTCGTTAGTTTTTATGATTTTGGGAACGCAATTATTTTTGGCGGGATTTTTGGGCGAGTTAATTGTTCGTAATAATCGCGAAAAACAATTGTATTTAGTTCAAAAAGAATTGAATTTAAACTAATTAAATAACCAACTACTATGAAAAAAATAATTTTATTAGGATTTTTAGGTTTAGTTGTAATTTCGTGTTCGTCATCAATTGATGGAGAAGGTGCTGCAACGGCTCAAAAAGAATATACAGCTGACAATATCAAAGATTTGAGCGTTTCGTGTAACTGTAATGTTATTTTGGTTCCTGGAAACAAATCTGGAGTTAAAGTAGAATCGCATCAAAATATTATTGATAATTTAGAAGTTGAAGCAAAAAATAATGCGGTTACAATCAAAGAAAAATCAAATGTAGACCATTATAGCGCCTATGATTTGTACGTTTATGTGACACGTGATTTAGAAAAAATCGATGTAAATAAACAAACTTCTTTGACAACTTCTGGAACATTAAATGTGGATGAATTGACAATGTCTGCAAAAGATCAAGCGCGAATTAATCAGACTTTTTTGATTACAAACAACTTTGATTTGAAAGCAGATGATCAATCTAATATTATGTTAGAAGGAACTGCTGGAACTATGAAAGTGAAAGCTTATGGCGAAGCACAATTGAATTTGTTCAAATACGAAGTTAACGAAGCTAATTTCACAACAGATGATAATGCTTTGTTAGATATCAATGCGCGTCAAACGCTTTATGGTTCTGCAAAAGGAAACTCAATCGTTAATTTTATGGGCGATCCAAATAAGGATACAAAAATTGCCGACCGTGCCCAAGTACTAAAAAAATAAAAAATAAGAATGACTTCAAGTTTAGATAATGCTAAATTATGGCTTTCTGACGCTTATGATGCGGAAACAAGAAAGGCTGTTCAAGATTTAATTGATAATAATCCAACCGAATTAGACGATTCTTTTTATAAAAACCTTGAGTTTGGAACAGGAGGAATGCGTGGTATAATGGGAGTTGGAACAAATCGTTTAAACAAATATACACTTGGTGCAGCAACACAAGGTTTAGCAAATTATATCAATCAACAATTTCCGAATAAAGAGAAAAAAGTTGCGATTGCTTACGATGTTCGCCACAATTCGGATACGTTCGCAAAAATGGTTGCAGATGTTTTGACTGCGAATGGAATTAATGTTTATTTGTTCGAATCTTTTCGTCCAACGCCAGAATTGTCTTTTACAGTTCGTCATTTAGGTTGTGATGCTGGAATTGTGTTAACAGCTTCTCATAATCCTCCAATTTACAATGGTTACAAAGTTTATTGGAATGATGGAGCGCAAATTGTTCCGCCACAAGATGGAGAAATTATTAATGAAGTAAATAATGTAAAAGTAGAAGAAATCAAATTTCAAGGTAACGATGCATTGTTAACGTATATAGGTAAAGAAATTGATGAAGCTTTTATTGATGCATGTGTAGCGAACGGAAGTTTTACACAAGATGGTAAGGAAGATATAAAAATTGTTTTTACTTCTATTCACGGAACTGCCGTTGCAATTACGCCAAAAGCTTTTGATAAAGCTGGTTTTACTCAAGTTCATCAAGTTGCTGAACAAGCAATTCCAAGTGGAGATTTCCCAACAGTAAAATCGCCAAATCCAGAAGAACCAGAGGCTTTGACTATGGCAGTTACTTTAGCGAATGAAATTGGTGCTGATGTTGTGATTGGAACAGATCCTGATGCGGATCGTGTAGGTGTTGCAACGCGTAACAATGAAGGTGAAATTGTTTTATTAAATGGTAACCAAATGAATACTGTTTTGGCTTATTATTTATTAGAAAAATGGCAAAAATCGGGGAAATTAGTTGGAAATGAATTTATCGGATCGACAATCGTAACGTCTGATATTTTCTATGATATTGCTGCGAAATTCAATGTTGATTGTAAAGTAGGATTAACAGGTTTCAAATGGATTGCTGATATGATTCGCAAATTCGAAGGCAAAGAAAGTTTTGTTGGAGGAGGAGAAGAATCATTCGGATTTATGGTTGGAGACTTTATCCGTGATAAAGATTCTGTTACAACAGCTTTATTGGTTTCTGAAATTGCTGCTGTACAAAAAGCAAAAGGAAGTTCTCTGTACAATAAATTAATGGAAATCTATCTTGAAATCGGAAAAGCATATCAAGAAGATTTAATTAGTATTGTAAAACCTGGAAAAGAAGGTGCAGAGTTAATTGCTAAAATGATGGTTGAATTTAGATCAAATCCTCCAAAAGAATTAGCAGGATCTAAAGTTGTTCGTGTAAAAGATTTTCAATCTTCTATCGACAAAGATTTAATTTCTGGTGAAGAAAAAGCGATTGAGATACCAAAGTCAAATGTATTGATTTTCTATACAGAGGATGGAAGTAAAGTAGCTTGTCGTCCTTCTGGAACAGAACCAAAGATTAAATATTATTTCTCTGTAAATGCTTCACTTTCTAACAAAGAAGATTATCCAGCTGTTCAACAAACGTTGTTAGCGAAAATCGATTTATTGAAAGAAGATTTTAGCAAATAATCATTCAAGAATAAATATTAAAATAAATAGAAAATGGCCGTCAATTTTGACAGCCATTTTTTATATGATTAAATTTTTAATGTTAGAAAAACATCGAAAATAGATAATAAAATCCTGTTGCAATAAGTGCAGAAACTGGAATTGTCAAAATCCAAGCCCATAATAAACTAATTGTAACTCCCCAACGAACGGCAGAAACTCTTTTTACCATTCCAACACCAATAATAGATCCTGTGATCACGTGAGTTGTAGAAACTGGCATTTTGATATGTTCAGTAAAAAATAATGTAATAGCTGAAGCTGTTTGAGCAGTGAAACCTTCGATAGGAGTAATTTTTGTAATTTTATTTCCCATCGTTTTTAGGATTTTCATTCCGCCACCTAAAGTTCCTAAAGCAATTGCAGAGAAACACATAATCGGAACCCAATCGTGAATATCAGTACTACTTGTTGTGATGAACCAATGCTTCCAATTGAAAACATCATTCAAAATCCAATCATTCATATCCGTATTAACAATTGCAGTTTGATTAGCAAGTAAAGCAAACGTGATCACTCCCATTACTTTTTGAGAATCATTCAAACCATGACCAATACTCAACATCGCAGAAGAAACTAATTGCAATTTCTTGAACCAAGCATCTGCTTTATGTGGTTTTGCATTTCGACAAAGATTCAGCGTGATGATGTAAATAACATTACCAGCGACTAAACCAATAATTGGCGCGACCAAAATAAAAGCGATAATCGTTAAGATAATTGTACTGTTAATAGCAGAAAAATCATAACCTGTCGCAGCTAATGCACCTCCAGCTAATCCTCCAATTAACGTGTGAGATGAGGAAGAAGGGATTCCTAATTTCCAAGTTAAAATATTCCAAGTAATAGCGGCAGAAAGTGCTGCCATAACAACTACAGATGGATTAGATCCAAATGCGACAACAACATCTTCTTTGATAATTTTAGCGATTGTGTCTGCAACTCCGAATTCTCCAATTATAAATTTGGCAATGAAAAAAGCAACAAAATTGAAAAATGCAGCCCAAATAACAGCCTGAATTGGAGTTAAAACCTTTGTAGTAACAACGGTTGCAATAGAGTTTGCGGCATCGTGAAAACCATTTAAGAAATCAAATAAAATGGCTAAACCGATAATGATAAATAATACAGTTAATTGCATGGCGCAAATTTAAAACTTTCTTAAACTTATCATTTATCAATTTCGAAAATTATTTCAAAAATAAAAAAGGAGCTTATAAAAGCTCCTAAATATTAATAATATTGATTGTTATTTTTAAACAAATAATGTTACGATATAGTAGATTAATGCAGCTAATAATGCAGAGACAGGGATAGTAAGAACCCATGCCCAAAGTAAACTAATCGTTACTCCCCAACGAACTGCAGAAACACGTTTCGTTAAACCTACACCAATAATAGAACCTGTAATTGTATGCGTTGTAGAAACTGGAATTCCGAAATGCTCAGAAATATAAAGCGTCATTGCTCCTGAAGTTTCAGCAACTACACCTTCTAATGGTGTTACTTTTGTAATTTTAGAACCCATTGTTTTGATGATTTTCCATCCACCACCCATTGTACCTAATGCGATAACAACAAACGATGTAATAGGAACCCACATCCAATGTGCTACGAAATATTGGAATTTATCTTCCGCTTGTACATAAGCTGGGTCAAAATCGACATTCATGTGATAGAATATAACCGCTGCTCCAATAATACCCATTACTTTTTGCGCATCATTCATACCATGTCCCAAAGAGAAAAGGGCAGAAGAAACCAATTGTAATTTTTTGAACCACCATTCTGCTTTTGCAGGTTTGGCTCTTTTACATATATGAAGTGTGATGATGGTTAATATAGAGGCGATAATCATCCCAATTAATGGTGCTAATACGATAAAGCAAACAATTGGAATTACTTTTTTGTAAACAATTACATCTTCTCCACCAGCAGAAAAACCACCAGCGTGAGCTAATGCAGCTCCAATAAAACCACCAATTAATGTATGAGAAGAAGAAGAAGGAATACCAAACTTCCATGTTAATAAGTTCCAAGAAATGGCAGCGATAATTCCAGCTAAAATAACTTCTAGTGTAATAAAATGCTCGTTAACCGATTTTGCAATCGTATTACCAATCTTAAATTCTCCAATCCAATAGACCGAAATAAAGTAAGCTGCAAAGTTGAATGCTGCTGCCCAAAGTACAGCCTGAAAAGGTGTTAAAACCTTAGTAGCAACAATGGTAGCAATAGAATTTGCTGCGTCGTGAAAACCATTTATATAATCAAAAACAAAAGCTAAGACGATAATAGTAATCAATAACATTCCTGGCGTTGACGTAAGCATGCTCGAAAACGCTGAAAAAAAATCTGTCATAATCTTTTAGATTAAGTTATGGTTATGAGTGTTTTACCGCTACTGCTTCCAATACATTTGCAACACTTTTACACTTATCTGTTGCAGATTCTAATGAAGATAAAACTTCCTTGTATTTGATGATGTTTTTGGCATCAGTTTCGTTCTCGAAAATTTCTTGAACCGCTTTATCAAAAATACGATCCGATTTATTTTCTAATTTATTGATTCGTTCACATATTTCATAAATACGATTTACGTTTCTCAAATCTTTCAATTGCTCAATTCCTTCACCGATTAATTGACAAGCCTCTAAGTTAACAGCTGTAATTTTGCGGATAGATTTTGTAATTTTATCTACTTGATAAATATTGATACGATTCGCTGCTCCATTTAAATTATCTGCAACATAATCGATAGATTTTACTAATTGATAAATATCTTCTCTGTCAAAAGGTGTGATAAAGTTTTTGCTTAACTCTAAATTTGTTTTTTGAGTAAGATATTCAATTTTGCTTTCTATCTTAGAAATTTGCGCGATGTAATCTTCGCGTTCTTCAACTGGAGCGTTTACACATTCATGTAACAATTCAGCTAATTTGATTAAACTTTTTGAAGCTTCCTCGAACAAAGGATAGAATACTTTATCCTTCGGAGTAAATAATTTAAAAAATGAGTTTACCGACATTCAATAATGTTTTGAAGTGCAAAATTAATTTTTCTAATGTAAAATTAACATTAAATAAATATTATGCGAACGTTTTTATTAAAATATATCGATAATTATATGATATTCAGATTAATTAAAAATACGAAAAGTTATTAGCTTAGAGAAAAATAATATAGGATAAAGTTTTAATAAATTTTGTTGTCAATAGATGTAGATAAGATACTATCACTTATCAAAAATTAGGTTTATTGATAATTTACTTGTTTTGTTATTCTTGAATTAAAATTCTGTAAAATATAACTTATAATTCTTTAAAAAATTATAAATCAATGTAAAATAAATTCATTATTATTTGTTTTTGTATAAATTATTTGTAGTTTTGCATGCCCAAAAAATGGGTTTAATCCAAATTTAAAAGGAAATTAATTAGTATGCCAACAATTCAACAATTAGTTAGAAAAGGTAGAAAAAAACTAACCAAGAAGAGTAAATCGGCTGCATTGGAATCATGTCCACAACGCCGCGGTGTTTGTACACGTGTTTACACTACAACTCCTAAAAAACCTAACTCAGCAATGCGTAAAGTTGCACGTGTTAGATTAACAAACGGGAAAGAAGTTAACGCGTACATCGGTGGTGAAGGTCATAATCTTCAAGAGCACTCGATAGTATTGGTTAGAGGAGGTAGAGTTAAAGATTTACCAGGTGTGCGTTACCACATTGTACGTGGAGCGTTAGATACTGCGGGAGTAAACGGACGTACTCAACGTAGAAGTAAGTATGGAGCGAAACGTCCTAAAGATGCTAAAAAATAAATTTAAGGTAAGATGAGAAAGACAAGAGCTAAAAAAAGACCTTTACTTCCAGATCCTAAATTTAATGATCAGTTAGTAACTCGTTTCGTAAACAACTTAATGTACGACGGAAAAAAATCTGTAGCATTCAAAATTTTCTATGATGCGTTAGAAATCGTAGATTCTCGTAAAGAAGATGCAGAAAAAACTTCATTAGACATTTGGAAAGAAGCATTATCTAATGTAATGCCTCACGTAGAAGTGCGCTCTCGCCGTGTTGGTGGAGCTACATTCCAAATTCCAATGGAAATTCGTCCAGATCGTAAAATTTCAACAGCAATGAAATGGTTAATCAAATATTCTCGTAATAGAAACGAGAAATCGATGGCTCAAAAATTAGCTGGAGAAATTATTGCAGCTGCTAAAGAGGAAGGATCTGCCGTTAAAAAACGTCAAGATACTCACAAAATGGCAGAAGCTAACAAAGCATTCTCTCACTTTAGATTCTAATACAAGATGGCAAGAGATTTAAAATACACAAGAAACATTGGTATTGCTGCTCACATCGATGCAGGAAAAACTACAACGACAGAGCGTATCTTATTCTATACAGGAAAGTCTCACAAAATTGGAGAAGTTCACGATGGTGCTTCTACAATGGACTGGATGGAGCAAGAGGCTGAACGTGGTATTACCATTACTTCTGCGGCTACAACTTGTACTTGGACTTTCCCAACAGAACAAGGTAAGCCATTAGCAGATGCAAAAGGATACCACTTCAATATTATTGATACTCCTGGTCACGTTGACTTTACTGTAGAGGTAAACCGTTCATTACGTGTATTAGATGGATTAGTATTCTTATTTTCAGCAGTTGATGGTGTTGAGCCTCAATCAGAAACTAACTGGCGTTTAGCTGACAACTACAAAGTTCCACGTATGGGATTTGTTAACAAAATGGACCGTCAAGGATCTAATTTCTTAAATGTATGTCGTCAGGTAAGAGAGATGTTAGGATCTAATGCTGTTCCTATTGTATTACCTATCGGTGAAGAAGCTGATTTCAAAGGTATCGTTGATTTAATCAAAAACCGTGCGATTGTATGGCATGATGAAAACAATGGTTCTACTTTTGATGTTGTAGAAATTCCTGCAGATTTAGTTGACGAAGTTAAACAATACAGAGCTCAATTAATCGAGGAAATCGCTGCTTATGACGAAAACTTATTAGAGAAATTCATGGAAGATGAAAACTCTATTACAGAAGACGAAATTCATGCAGCTTTACGTGCAGCAACATTAGACATGTCTATTATCCCAATGACTTGTGGATCTTCTTTCAAAAATAAAGGAGTTCAGTTCATGCTAGATGCTGTTTGTCGTTATTTACCTGCTCCAACAGATAAAGATGCTATTCACGGTACAGATCCAAAAACAGAAGAGCCTATAACAAGAAAACCTTCCGCAGATGAGCCATTTTCTGCATTAGCGTTTAAAATTGCTACTGATCCTTATGTGGGTCGTTTAGCATTCTTCCGTGCTTATTCTGGTCATTTAGATGCTGGATCTTACGTATTAAATACTCGTTCTGGTAATAAAGAACGTATCTCTCGTATCTTCCAAATGCATGCTGCAAAACAAGAGCCAATCGAATTTATCGAAGCTGGAGATATTGGAGCTGCTGTAGGTTTCAAAGATATCAAAACAGGAGATACTTTATGTGATGAAAAAGCACCTATCGTTTTAGAATCTATGGATTTCCCAGATCCAGTAATTGGTATCGCGGTTGAGCCTAAAACTAAAGCTGATGTTGATAAAATGGGTATGGCTTTAGCTAAATTAGCTGAAGAAGATCCAACATTTACAGTTAGAACTGATGAAGCTTCAGGGCAAACAGTTATTTCTGGAATGGGTGAGTTACACTTAGATATCATTGTTGATCGTTTAAAGCGTGAATTCAAAGTAGAAGTTAACCAAGGAGAGCCTCAAGTAGAGTACAAAGAGTCATTCTCAAGACCAGCTGAACACCGTGAAGTTTACAAAAAACAATCTGGTGGACGTGGTAAATTTGCTGATATCGTTTTCGAAATGGGACCAGCAGATGAAGGAAAAGTAGGTTTAGAATTCGTTTCAGAAATTAAAGGTGGAAACGTTCCTAAAGAATTTATCCCTTCTATTGAGAAAGGTTTCAAAGCTGCAATGAAGAATGGACCTTTAGCAGGATTCGAAATGGATTCGTTAAAAGTTACTTTAAAAGATGGATCTTTCCACCCTGTGGATTCTGACCAATTATCTTTCGAGTTAGCTGCTCAAATGGGTTACAAAGCTGCTGCAAAAGCTGCTGGTGCTCAAATCTTAGAGCCTATCATGAAGTTAGAGGTTTTAACTCCAGAAGAAAACATGGGTGATATTGTAGGTGACTTAAACCGTCGTCGTGGTCAAGTATCAGGAATGGATGATAGAAATAACGCTAAAGTTATTAAAGCTATGGTTCCATTAGCAGAAATGTTCGGATATGTAACTTCATTACGTACATTATCTTCTGGTCGTGCTACATCTACAATGGAATTCGATCACTACGCTCCAGCACCAACAAACGTGTCTGAAGCTGTAATCGCTAAAGCAAAAGGTAACGCTTAATTCAAGAAAAATGAGTCAAAAAATTAGAATAAAATTAAAATCTTACGATTATTCTTTAGTTGATAAATCAGCTGAAAAAATCGTAAAAACTGTAAAAGCTACAGGAGCTGTTGTTAATGGACCAATTCCATTACCAACTCACAAAAGAATCTTTACAGTTTTAAGATCTCCACACGTTAACAAAAAATCTCGCGAGCAATTTCAATTATCAGCTCACAAAAGATTATTAGACATTTATTCTTCTTCATCTAAAACAGTTGATGCTTTAATGAAGTTAGAATTACCTAGTGGTGTTGAAGTAGAAATTAAAGTATAGTTAGCTGTATTTTAAATAAATATAAACCCTGAGACGTGCACATCTCAGGGTTTTTTTATGAATTACTGTAAGAATGCTTTGATTGATATTTTTCGCTGTTTGTAAACTTTTGAAAAATAATCAATTGAAAGTTTGTTGTTTACAAATTAATTCATACATTTGCATGCTAATTTTAGAGAAGATCTCTAGTGGTCGAAAGTCCACATTCTCTGAAATATTAAACAAATTATTAACATATTTTAATCAAATGTCAGGTATCATTGGTAAAAAAATCGCGATGACTAGCTTATTTGATGAGAACGGGAAAAATATTCCTGTGACAATCGTAGAGGCTGGGCCATGTGTGGTTACTCAAGTCAGAACCGTAGAGAAAGATGGGTACGTTGCTGCTCAACTTGGTTTCGATGAC
>NZ_DLOC01000045.1:0-30492 GCF_002478465.1 Empedobacter sp. UBA7494 | reverse complement strand
AATACAAATGCACTACCGGTATATAATACAATATAAGATCAATAAATTATACAAGCATATTTTATTTATACTTAAATTATCTTCGAAAACGAATTATCATATTCGTAAAATAGAAGAAAATCAGTCCAAATTAGCGTTAAATAAAGGTTTTCATAGAGTATGGATTGCTAATTAATTCGAAAATCAATATAATTATTAAGATAAAAACATTTAAAATGTCTTAAAAATAAATTATATCTAATCATCTTCGAGAACGAATTATGAATATCACAAAACTAAAAAGTCAAACTTTACAATGTTTGACTTTTTAATTTATATTTTTTGTAATGATAAATTAGGACAAAAATGGATGAAAATAACCAAATCCAATAACCAAAATGTGGTAAATCATATTCATGTATTTGTAAAATATCTAATCTTGTTAAATGATTAATTTCGTATAATGACATTTGAATAACAGCGATAATACCTAATATTCATCCTATTTTGATCTTATAAAAAATCCAAGAAAATAATAATGTAAAGTTCCCTAACCAACAGATAAAATCAATTGGCAACTCTGATATCGTTATATATCCTAATATTAGATATGTAATTCAAATATTCTGTTCTAGAATCTCCAGAATAATATTCAATAAAATCAATACTTAATAAGTGAACAGGCAAAATTAAACTCACCAAATAAGTTAAAATACTTACAAATAAAAACAGATTATTTTTCCAATTTAGCTTCAAACTCTTCTATTTGCTTTTCCAATTTTTTATTCTCTTTTTCCAATTTGTTTTGAGGACTAAACATTGCATAAACCAGCAAGCCTACTCCTACTCCAACAACAGCTCCAATTTTTTCGTTCTTATTAATTGCTTTCGAAATTGCAATTCCTGCTGCTGCTCCAGTTGTTACGATAGAAACTGTATTTTCAAAACCTTTTGATTTTGTGTCCAAAACTTCTAATAAATTATTCATAGTTGATTATTTTTCAATAAACGTTGCAATAAATATTCCTAAATATAAATCATTCCAAATTATTTTAAAAATTGTTCGTATTAATTCAAGTGTTTATCTTTGTTCGGTAACATTTTTAGAATGGAAATACAAGACAAAATTTTAGCGCTTCGAGAAGAGCTTACTCAGCATAATTATAATTATTACGTTTTAGATAATCCGACAATTTCTGATTTCGAATTTGATTTGAAATTGAAAGAATTAAAACGATTAGAAGACGAAAATCCTATCTTTTTTGATGTTAATTCCCCTACACAACGCGTTGGTGGAATGGTTACAAAAAATTTTCCGACGATTACACACGAATTTAGAATGTATTCGTTAGACAATTCATATTCAATTGAAGATTTACAAGATTGGGAAAAACGAATTGAGAAAACGTTAGGTGAAAAAGTAGAATTTGTTTGCGAATTGAAATATGATGGCGCTTCGATTTCTATTTTGTATGAAAATGGAGAATTGACGCAGGCTGTAACGCGTGGAGATGGAACACAAGGTGATGAAATCACGAATAATATACGTACTATACAATCTGTTCCATTGAAATTGAAAGGAAATTATCCTGAACGTTTTTATATGCGTGGCGAAATTACAATTCCGCTCAATAAATTCGCTTCAATTAATGAAGAACGCGCTAATAATGGTTTAGAATTGTATGCAAATCCTCGAAATACCGCTTCTGGATCATTAAAATTACAAGATAATACAGAAGTTGCGAAACGCGGTTTACAATGTTTCCCATATTATTTTATCGGAAATAATTTACCTTATTCTACACAATGGGAAATGCTACAAGCCGCTGATGAATTAGGTTTTAAGATTCCGCATACATCAAAATTATGTACTTCTTTGGAAGAAGTTTTAGCTTTTGTAGATCATTGGGATATCGAACGTAAAAATTTACCTTACGAAACGGACGGAATTGTGATCAAAGTAAATTCTTTTTCGCAACAAGATGAATTAGGTTATACTACGAAATCTCCACGTTGGGCAATGGCGTATAAATTTAAAGCTGAAGCTGCCGAAACCGAATTATTGAGCATCGATTATCAAGTTGGTCGTACTGGAGCGATTACGCCTGTTGCAAATCTTGCACCTATTTCTTTGGCTGGAACAATCGTAAAACGTGCTTCTGTCCACAACGAAGATATTATTAAAAAGTTGGATATCCGCATTGGTGATATGGTTTATGTGGAAAAAGGCGGCGAAATTATTCCGAAAATTGTTGGTGTTAATACTGATGTTCGCAAACCTGGAACGGAAGAAATCGAATTTATTAAAAATTGTCCTTCTTGCGGAACAGAATTAATTCGTAACGATGGCGAAGCACAGCATTATTGTCCAAATGAAAATGGTTGCGAACCTCAAATAATTGGAAAATTAGAGCATTTTGTTTCTCGAAAAGCAATGGATATTGAGAGTATTGGTGGTGAAACAGCTGTTTTGCTACACAAAGCAAATTTGCTTAATAACATTGCTGATTTTTATACTTTACAAAAAGAAGATATTTTGCCTCTGGAAAGAATGGCTGAAAAATCTGCTCAAAATATTATTAATTCTGTCGAAAAATCTAAAGAGCAACCTTTCGAAAAGGTGTTGTACGCAATTGGAATTCGTCATGTAGGTGAAACGGTTGCAAAAAAATTGGTTAAACATTTTCAAACTATTGATCGTTTAATGAATGCAACAATGGAAGAATTAGTTTCTGTAACGGATGTTGGAGAAAAAATTGCAATTTCGATTAAGGAATATTTTAAAGAAGAACAGCATCAAATTTTGATTCAACGTTTACGTGATTACGGGTTGAATTTCGAGATTGGTGAAGAAGCAAAACCTTTGTCAGATTCTTTGGAAGGCAAAACGTTTTTGTTTACAGGAACTTTGACTAAATTCAATCGAACTGATGCACAAAAAATGGTGGAAGATCATGGTGGAAAAAATATTTCTGCAGTTTCTAAAAACTTAAATTTTTTGGTTGCTGGCGATAAAGCTGGAAGTAAATTGAAAAAAGCAGAAGAAATTGGAACAGTTGTCGTGTTGACCGAGGACGAATTTTTAAATATGATTAACGGCTAATGGAATCAGGATTAATTGCTGTCATTATATTCGGAATTGTATTATTGATTTTGATTCCATTTATATATTATGGATTGAGAATGGCAGGCTACAACAAAGCTGCAATGATAGTTTCGCTTGCGATATTTTTTATTGTGATGATTCCGATGGTGAAATATGGTTACAGAAGTCAAATGTATTCTAATGATGATTTGAAAACCGATTTACACCAAGCTGGAATTGGGTTTAAAGGAAATTTAAAAATTGTTTCGACAGTTATTTCTGGAATTAAAAACATGAAACAAGAAACAGTTTTGATTATGGATTCTGCCGATGTCAATACAATTATTAATCGAATAGAAACTGATTCTCGCTTCAAAATTTCTCCAGAAATGTTGAGTTTGAAAGAAGAATTAGGCTCGAATGCAAAACATAAAACCAATAGAAATTATCGTTTCAAAGATAATTTTATTTTAGAAACTTACGGAATGTCTGATGATTACACGATTCGATATTCGGAACTGAAATTTAGAAAAGGAAATGACACGGTTTTCTTCAAAAAAGAAGAAGTGTATTAAAAAGATAAAATCCGTCAATTGACGGATTTTTTTATTCAAGATTATTTATTTTTGAGATATTAAAACTATGACTTTTTGAATTTTCAATTTTCCTTTTAATAATAGTGGAATCTACTTTCAATGTGTCAAAATTGAATGTTCGAGGTTCTAAATAATATAATTCTAAAATAGAATCTTTTCTATTTATTGTTCCAAATTTATATTGTTTATTAGTTATAGTATCAAAATATATTGTATCGTTTTTCAAATAATATTTACCAACTTCTCGTGAAGGGAAAAAACAAAACGAATTTACAATATAAATACTATCTGATTTAAAATGATAGCTGATACCGCAACTTGCTGTTCCTTCACTAAAAGCAAATAATTTATCCTTACCATAAATTGTATTATCAGTAATTATTCCTGATGGATATAGAAAAACTAAAGTCAAAACAATAATGCTAATAAAGACAGGTATTCCTTTTTTGAAATTTCTTTCATCATCAAAATATTTATATAACTTTAGTATTGTAGAAATAATTAATCCTATGAATAAAATAAGTTCTATTAAATATAAAACAATCGCGAAAATTCCAGTTTCATGAATCCAAAAATGTTGTGTATTAATTAATAGAAACAATAATACTAAAGAACAAGAATGATACGGATATAGTTTGAACATAAAACAAGTTAATCAAATTGTAATATAACTATTATAAATCATTTATTTAGAATTATTTTCTATCTTAATTAATTCATCAAAATCATTTAAAGTATTCTCACTTTCAGTTTTATAATTTTTTGATTTTCCTATAAAATGAATCAATTTTCTATCTTCAAAATAATAACGAGATTCTTCAATTTTCGATTTTTTATCATCAAATTCTTTCCAATACAAAGGGAAATTATAAGTTGTATCTTGTTCAAAAACGAAAGACAATTTATCATTTAACAAATAATATTCAGCCAAATATTGACCTGATTCTCCAAATTTTCGTACCACAATTTTTTCTAATTTATTGTTCAAAAAATAATAATTTAGAAAACCACCTTCGGTAGAATCATCAGTTTCAACTTCTTTTATTTTTGTCCAATTTTTAATTGAATTAATTCGACTAAAATTTGCTTTGATCGTTTTAATTTCTTCACTTTTAACTTTGTCATTTTTCTGAGCAAAAGAAATCATCACAGAGAATGTTACAAGAACAAAAAAGAATACTATTTTTTTCATCTAAATCAATATATTATATAAACTATATGAGTAAAATTGGATTGTTTATTTTCGATATATCTTTACAAATCCTTTTATTAAGCTAAATATACCGATTATAAACCCTATGATGATAAAAAGAAATCCTACAAGTAAAAAATATACACCATAATCCTTTTTGTTATAATCCAAATTATAGCCATATCCAGTCGAGAATATTCCTATTATAAAGACACAGAGCGAACAGATAAAAAGTTTTGTATATCGATTTTGTTTAAACATGATTAAATATTTCATTAAAATTCAATAAAATAAACTAATTTTCAATCAATAATAATAGTGAATTTTATGCAATTTAGAGTCGCTCGTCATACCAATCAAATCAACGAAATAAAAAAATTCTATACTAAAGTTTTAAATTTTGAAATTCTTGGAGAGTTTCAAAATCATAATGGATATGATGGTATTTTTATTGGAAAACCATATTTAAACTGGCATCTAGAATTTACAACAACTCACGAAAATGTCGATCATCATTTTGATGAAGACGATTGTTTGGTATTTTATCCAACAACGCAACAAGAATATGACGAAATTATTGAACGTTTAGAACTTCATCAGATCAAACCAATAAAATCTAAAAATCCATATTGGAATGATAACGGAATTTCTTTCTTAGATCCTGATGGATTTGCTGTCATTGTTTCACCTTTGAGAATTAAATAATTTGAAAAAATACATCTGCTTCATATTGCCATTTTTCATCTTTAGTTGCAAAAATGAAAATTCTACGAATTCTAAAACTCATAATGATTCAAATCCAAAAATTATTGAGAAAGAAAGCTTTATAAACAGAAAAGAAGATAAAATAATTCATCGATATTCCGTACCGAAAGGTTTTCAAAGAGAAAATTATAGTCAAAATGAATTTGGTTATTATCTACAACATCTGAAATTGAAAGACTTTGGAACACTTGTGAAATATTATAATGGAAAAGAAAAACCTGTAAATAATGTATACAATGCAGTGATTGATTTACCAATTGGAAACTAAGATTTACATCAATGTGCAGATGCAATAATGCGTTTGAGAGCCGATTATCTCTATCTACAAAAGCGTTATAATGAAATCTCTTTTAACTTTTTATTGGACGGAAAACCACGCAAATTTACAGATTTTGCAAATGGAGATTATTCACCAGAAAATTATTGGAAGTATTTAGAATATGTTTTCAGTTACGCAAATACAGCTTCTTTGAAAAATCAATTGAAATTGGTTAATTTTGAACAGGTGAAAATTGGAGATATTCTTTTGCAACAAGGAAATCCTTATGGACACGCCGTTATGGTAGTTGATCTAGCAAAAAATGAACAAGGCGAAAAAATTGTTTTACTCGCCCAAAGTTATATACCAGCTCAAGAAATTCAAATTCTTAATAATCCGATGAATAAAAAATTAAATCCTTGGTATAAATTACAACAAGATAAAATTAAAACTCCAGAATGGTTGTTTACAAGTGATGATTGGAAAGCGTGGGGTTAAACGTCTTTTTAATACAATATTTAGTCTTAATTTTACACCAAATTAATCGCCGTGAATCGAGAAGAAATAGGAAATCAACTGCTAAATGAAGTTTTACAAATTCAACTTGCCAATAAACCAATCAATTTTAAATATTTAGATTTAAAACGTTTGGTTGAAAATATTGCATTTGAGTTGACAAAAAACGAAGCTTTACAGTTTTCTAATTTTTTCTCGAAGCTATCTTTTATCTGTAATCATTACAAAGTTTCAACTAAAATTCATTCGTTTCGTAAAACAGCTCAACGAATTCTGAGCGAGAAATACGAACCGACTGAACACGAATATTTCACACATTATAAATATGTTGCGGATTTTATTTCTTCAATTTATGAAGTCATGATTCCAGCAGAAATTATCTATTATTTTCCTGAAAAAGAATTTTATACCAACAAAATTCTTTCTCGAAATCGGGTAAAAAAATTGCGTGTTCAAGTGATTGAAATCAAGCTAGATTGTTTGATTTGCGATCATGAAGATAATGAAACAGAAGAAAATATTACAGTTCAAATTGATGAAGATGGCGTGAATGAAAATTTTACTTCTGTTGAGGATTTTTGGGTTGGTGCGCAATTAAATTTAGTCAATTCGACGATTGATGAAGAAGGAATTTATCATCCACGTTTCATCATTCTCGAACCAGATTATTTGGTTGATATTTCGGCAATTGCTGAATGTTTTCAAGATTATGGAACTTCTGAATTACATTATATTCAGAAAAAGTTTGAAGAAGCACCAAACAGCAAACACATTCGTTTAGGAAATTTTGCTAATTCGGTTGTCGATCACTTTTCAACAGAAAACATTGAAAACACTGATTTTAATGAGATTTTCAAGAATGATTTTAAAAATTATCCATTAGAATATACGGCTTGCAACGATTTGACGAATCCACAAGATTTGAAAAATTATTATTTGGAAGCGAAAGGTCATTTTGACCGTATTCAAAAAGTGTTGACCGAGGATTTTCCTCAATATGATATTTCGTTGGATCGTGCATTAATAGAGCCTTCATTTTTGTGCGAACAATATGGTATTCAGGGTCGTTTAGATTTATTAGACATTAATCCCGAAGGAAAAAATAAAATTATCGAGCTGAAATCTGGTGGTGCACCTTTTCCTGATGATGGAAAAAGTGTCAAGCCAAATCATGCGACGCAGCTCTTTTTATATTACCAAATTATTGGTGTTTTATATGATTTAGAGTTTAAAGATGTCACAAAAAACACCGAAGGTTATATCTTCTATTCGAAAGTATATCAAGGAAATTTACGTTTTGATGTGCCAACTTTAGCGCGAGTTCAACGTATTTTTGATTTACGAAATCGAATAATTATCAATGAAAATCGGTTAGCAAATCATGCATTAACCGATATTGAATCAACTATTTATTCGATTAAACCTGCCAATTTTATCAAACGAAAAATTAATCCTCGTTTCAAAGAAATTTTAGAAGAACAGTTGGATAAATTTATCTATCCGATCAAAAATAGTTCACCGTTAGAAAAAGCTTATTTTTATTCGTTTACGAATTTCATTGCGAAAGAGCAATATATGGCGAAACTTGGTTTGGGACAATCAACTTCTAACAACGGTTTGGCGAGTTTGTGGCTGAATACTTTCGAAGAAAAAAATAATAATTTCGAGATTATTTATGATTTAGAAATTGTAGAAAATCATATTTCTGATCCAAAACGTGAAATCAAGTTAAAAAGAACTAATCCTGCGAATGATTTTATTTCGATTCGCGAAGGTGATATTTGCATTCTTTATCCAAGAAATAATTTCAAAGATTCGGTTTTAACAAATCAGGTTTTTAAATGTACCATCAAAAGTATTTCGAGAGAATTTATTGTGTTGCGTTTTCGTTATCAGCAGCCCAACACACGCTTTTTTGATTCGTTTGATTCATCAGGAAAATGGGCTTTGGAACGCGATTTTATGGATTCTTCTTTTGTTTCGATGTACCGAAATCTGTATGGATTAATTCATTCTTCTAAAGCAAAAAAAGATTTGATTTTAACGCAATCTATTCCAAGAAATCAAATGGATTATGCGTATTTTAACTCAAATCTTTCGGATGAACAAAATCGAATCTTGAAAAAAGCGCTTTCTTCTAAAGATTATTTCTTGTTGAATGGACCTCCAGGAACAGGAAAAACATCGATTATCATCAAAGAATTGGTGAAAGAAATCTACGAGAAACAAGATTGTAATATTTTGCTTTTGGCGTATACAAATCGTGCGGTTGATGAATTATGTGAATCGATAAATTCGGCTATTTCTGATCAAATTGAACAAAAGTTCATCAGAATTGGGAATGAATTATCTACTTCTCCTGAATTTCATCCTAATTTATTGAATAAAATTATCGAGCAAAAAGATGTTGATTTAGAGCAAAAAGGAGAAAAATTTTCGAGAAAAACAATTCAAGATATTATTCGTAAACAACGCATTTTTGTTTCGACGGTTGCTTCAATTTCGAGTAAAAATGATATTCTGAAATTAAAGAAATTTGATACAATTATTATTGATGAAGCTTCACAAATTTTAGAACCACAAATTGTTGGAATTCTACCAAAAGCAGAACGTTTTATCATGATTGGTGATCACAAACAGTTGCCTGCAATTGTTTTGCAAAATCCTGAATTAGCAAAAACGAACAACGAATTATTAGAAAATATTGGTTTAATCAATCGTAAAAACTCAATTTTCGAACGTTTGTATGAATTTTGTGAGCGTAATAATAACGAAAATTCATTTGACCAATTGACTTATCAAGGAAGAATGCATGCTGAAATTGCAGATTTTCCGAACAATTATTTTTATGATGGAAAATTAAATGTTGCCTATGATATTCCAAATTTGAATGAAGAGATTAAGCAAAGTTTACATCGCCAACGTGCAGATTTACATTTTGAAAATCATAATCAATCAAATGATTTACAAAACTTTATTACGAATCATCGTTTTGCGTTTATCAATGTGGACGAAAATCCTTATTTGCCTTCAACGAATGAGCAAGAAGCCGATTTGATTGTGAAATTTGTACAAGAAATTATTCATTTATACGAAATCAATAAAAAAGAATTTGATGCAAAGAAAACAATTGGAATTATTGCGCCTTTCCGTAATCAAATTGCCTTGATTAAACAAAAATTAGAATTAGCAAATATTCCTAATTACGAGCAAATAACGGTTGATACAGTTGAGCGTTATCAAGGAAGTCAGCGCGATATTATTTTGTATAGTTTTGCGGTAACATATTATTCACAATTGAATGCGTTGGTGAATATGAATGACCAAGGAAATGTTGACCGAAAACTAAATGTGGCGTTAACACGTGCAAAAGAGCAATTATTTTTGATTGGAAATCAAACGATTTTGAAAGAAAATCAATTGATTAAAACATTAATTGAGTATTTAGAAAATAAATCTTCACATAAACTTATAATCTAATCAAAATCACTTCATAATTCATTTAAGATTCAGTAAATTTGTGCAACTATTTTTGTAAAATTATGTTGTATCAAAGAAGTAGCGCATTATTCAAAGACGCGCAAGAATATATTCCAGGAGGTGTAAATTCTCCTGTTCGTGCATTTAAATCTGTTGGAGGAACGCCAATTTTTATCAAAAAAGCCGAAGGTGCTTATATTTATGATGAAGATGGACGTGCTTACGTAGATTACATCAATTCTTGGGGACCAATGATTATTGGACACACAGATCCGCGTGTTTTGAATGCGACTGTTGAGCAGATGAAAAATGGTTTTTCTTTTGGTACACCAACTGAATTGGAAACTGAAATTGCAAAATTAATTACTTCTGTAGTTCCAAACATCGATATGGTTCGTATGGTGAACTCAGGTACAGAAGCTTGTATGTCGTCAATTCGTTTGGCAAGAGGTTATACAAATCGTGATAAAATTGTAAAGTTTGAAGGTTGTTACCATGGACATTCAGATTCATTTTTGATTAAAGCTGGTTCTGGTGCTGCAACTTTCGGAAATCCAAATTCTCCGGGTGTAACACAAGGAACTGCAAAAGATACGTTGTTGGCAGAATACAATAATTTGGAAGATGTAAAAGCTTTATTCGAACAAAATAAAGACGAAATTGCAGCTATTATTGTTGAGCCAATTGCAGGAAACATGGGATGTATTGTTCCAGAAAAAGGTTTCTTAGAAGGATTAAGACAAATTTGTGATGAAAATGGAGCTTTATTAATTTTTGATGAAGTAATGACAGGTTTCCGTCAAGCGATGGGAGGTTCTCAAGAACGTTTAAACATCAATGCAGATATTGTAACATTTGGTAAAGTAATTGGCGGAGGTTTCCCTGTTGGTGCTTTTGCTGCTCGTCGCGAAATCATGAATCACCTTGCTCCTCTTGGCCCTGTTTATCAAGCGGGAACATTATCAGGAAATCCAATTGCTATGCGTGCTGGTATCACAACATTGAATATTATCAATAATGATAGAGCATTATTCAATAGAATTGATAACGCTACAGAAACTTTAGATGTTGAAATTTCTAAAATCTTTGCAGAAAAAGGAATTCCAAATCATATCAATCGTTTAGGGTCGATGATGTCTGTTTTCTTTACAGAGCAAACGGAAATTAAAAACTTTACAGATGTGACCAAATGTAACCACGAAAGATTCAACAAATTTTTCCATCATTTATTAACGAACGAAGTTTACATTGCTCCTTCAGGATACGAAACTTGGTTTATTTCTGATGCGATTAAAGACGCTGAAATCAATAAAACGTTAGATGCTGTAAGAAGCTTCGAAGGTTAAACATAAACAAAAAATGCAGTAGAAAAACTACTGCATTTTTTTATTCTATTTTGGAACTACATTTTTGCGTCCATCAATTTTTCTGTTTTATCAGGTGATTTGCCCATTTTCATTTTAATAACAAACGCTTTGTTTGAATTATAATTTTTCGGAAGTAAAATATCGTAATAGGTATTTTTATCTAAATCGAAACCAATTCTGAAATAATTCAACTAAAGTCAAAAAACCATAAATCAAAAATTGATAACTAAACAAATCAATGAAATTATTATATTTACTAAAATTCATAATGATATGATTACAAATTACTTTAAACTACTACTTGCATCTAGTATAATTCTTATTAATTTTGGATGTAAAGATGATGATGGTTTTTCGGAAGAAGATGTAGTTGATTCTTATAATATTGTATCCTATATAGCTAATATCCCTGTCGATTTAAACAATAATGAAAAAACATCAACTAATTTGATGGATGAAATTGAAATTCTTAATAAACAAGAGAACTTTTAGAAGTTAGATCTAAAATAAAAATAATATCCTTTAATTTCCTCTAACATTAATAAATTATGATTATCCAAGTATACCACAGAAAACAACTATACTGGTAACAAGGAAAATAAAAAAATGTTTCTATTGAAAATTTAAAAATTCTAGACAATAATCATCTATCTACTACTATTACAAAGTCTTTTTATGATTTTAACACCAAACAATGGATTGAATTGAATATTGAAGTTATTTTCAAAAAAAATAATTAAACAAAAGCTCGAGAAAATTCTCGAGCTTTTGTTTAATTATAATCCCCTATATGTTCCATTTCACTTTCGAAACTTAGTACTTTAGTCGCGTATTTTTGCAAACTTTTTTGTTTAATTTCTGATAAAAAATTATTCTTGAATTTATCTAAAGTCAATTCATCATTTACAAATAATTGCAAAGAATAAGAAACCGCCCCAGGTTCTGTATGAGAAGTTATTTTTCCTAAACGAGCACCGATAAAACAATTTGATTTCAAATAATCATTAATATGCTCTTTCTGAATCCACGCAAACCAATCATCATGCACTTCTTGTTCAACAATAAAAGTTGTATTATATAATATCATTCTCTAATTTTTTGCAAAGATACAAAGGTTTTCGCATTATATTTTTCTTGAAAAAGAAAGTCTAATCAAGATTTTATTTTTAAATTTACCTATTATTCATAACAAACAAAAATGAACAATACGCAACAATTTATACAAGAGAATAAACAACGTTTTCTTGATGAATTAATCGAATTACTTAAAATTCCTTCAGTTAGTGCTGATCCAGCCTACACACAAGACGTAAATGATGCTGCCGAAATGGTGGCAAAATATTTAAAAGAAGCAGGTGCTGATAATGTTGAAGTATGCGAAACAGAAGGTTTTCCTGTTGTTTACGGAGAAAAAATAGTTGACGCTTCAAAACCTACTGTTTTAGTTTACGGACATTACGATGTACAACCAGCTGATCCTTTAGAATTATGGGAATCTGGACCATACGAGCCAGTAATCAAAAAAACAGAAATTCATCCTGATGGAGCAATTTTCGCTCGTGGTTCTGCTGATGATAAAGGTCAAATGTTTATGCACGTTAAAGCTTTTGAGGCTTTAAACAAATCAAACGAATTACCTTGTAACGTTAAATTTATGATCGAAGGTGAAGAAGAAGTTGGTTCTCCTTCATTAGTAAATTTCGTTAAAAACAATAAAGATAAATTAAAAAATGATGTGATTTTGATTTCTGATACTTCTATGATTTCAAACGAACAACCTTCTATTTCTGTTGGTTTACGTGGTTTATCTTATGTAGAAGTTGAGGTAAAAGGAGCTAATCGCGATATGCACTCAGGTGTTTATGGTGGGGCTGTTCCTAATCCGATTAATGTTTTAGCAACAATGATTGGAAAATTAATCAATGAAAAAGGTCACATTACAATTCCAGGTTTTTACGAGCCAATTCTTGAATTAACTGAAGATGAAAGAGCTGATTTAGCAAAAATTCCATTTGATGTTGAAGAATACAAAAAATCTATCGGTATAGCTGATATTCAAGGAGAAGAAGGTTTTTCTACAATCGAGAGAGCGTCTATTCGTCCTACGTTAGATGTAAACGGAATTTGGGGAGGCTACATTGGCGAAGGTGCTAAAACAGTTATTCCTTCTCATGCGTATGCTAAAATTTCAATGCGTTTGGTTCCTGGACAAGATCCAGAAGTTGTAACAAAACAATTTGCAGATTATTTCCCAACTTTAGCGCCTTCTTCTGTAGAAGTTAAAGTAAAACCACATCATGGAGGTAAACCTTATATTTTACCAACAAATCATCCTGGTTTTATCGCTGCTAAAAAAGCGTTAGCTGAAACTTTTGAGAAAGAAGCGTTAGCCGAAAGAGCTGGTGGATCTATTCCAATTGTTGCTTTATTCGAAGAAGAATTAGGAACAAAATCTGTTTTAATGGGATTCGGATTAAACTCTGACGTTATCCACTCTCCAAACGAACATTATGGTTTATTCAATTTCTACAAAGGAATCGAAACTATTCCATATTTCTACAAATATTTTAACGAACAATAATTTCCGACAAAATAACTTCTGAAAAGCGAATCAAATTGATTCGCTTTTCTTTTTGGTTTATAGTAGAATGATTAATTTTGAATTTTATTTTTATCAATGAGTAAAAAATTCTTAATTGCGGGTGCAGGAATTGCGGGTTTAACTTTAGCAAAAGCTTTGCAAGATTTAAATTATAACTACGAAATTTTCGAGGCTTCTCCAGAAGTTCGAGGAATTGGGGCTGGTTTTGGTTTGGCTTCTAATGCAATGAAAGCATTTGAAATTCTAGGTTTAGCAGAAGAGGTTGCGCCTTTGGGGCATATGTTAGAAGATTTTGAAATTCAAGATTGGAAAGAAAAAACAATTCTGAAAGCGGACACAGAACGATTAAGAAAAAATTACAACAACGAAAATTTTGCCATTCATCGTGCAGATTTACATCATTATTTAGTCTCGAAAATTGATTCGAATAAAATTAAAACGTCAAAAAAAATAAAATTCTTTGAACAAAGTTTTGAGAAAGTTGTCCTTCATTTTGAAGATGGAACTTCTACAGAAGGCTATTATTTAATTGGTGCTGATGGGATAAATTCTACAATTCGTCAACAATTGTTAAAACATTCAACACCTCGTTATGCGGGCTATATTTGTTGGCGTGCTATTGTAGAGGATAAATCTTACAATTCAAAAAAGAGCATCGAAACATGGGGACCAAATGGTCGATTTGGTTTGACGCCATTAATTAATCATCAAATTTATTGGTACGCTTGTGTCAATACAAAACTAAATTCTAAAATCTACAACTATACGTTGAGTGATATTAAAAATCAGTTCAAAGATTATTCGGGACAAATCAGAAATACTTTACAAAAAACGAATCCAGAAAGCATCATAGCTACACCAATTATGGATATAAAACCGATTAATAATTATGCATTTAATCGTGTATTGTTAATTGGAGATGCAGCACATGCAACCACACCAAACATGGGACAAGGCGCATGTATGGCGGTGGAAGATGTTTGTGTTTTGTATGATGAATTAATCAAAAAAGATACTGATGTTTTGTTAGCTTTTGAGCATTACAATTTACGTCGTTTGAAACGCACTCATTATATTATCGATACTTCTCGTTTGGCTGGAAAAGTTGCTCAAGTCGACAATAAATTTTTGATGAATATACGAAATTTTGCTTTCCGAAATTTACCACAATCTTTGATGCAAAGTCCTTTAGAAGACTTGTTGGAAGAAGATTTTATGAGAGTTTAGGATTATGCAAAACGAATTTTGTAGTGTTTCTTAACGTATATTTCTTGTTGACATAAGAAGTTAACAAATCTCCAAAACTCATATCACGAGTTTCTCTTTGATTAGTTGAAAATAATTTCACAATCTTAATCAAATATTTATTTAAGTCAATCAAATCAAAAGTAAATTCTTTTATCAACCAAAATAGAAAATATAACGGAAGTAAAACCATATTGAAGAGAACTTGGAATCCACTCATCAATTCAAATTCCTCTAAAAAATGTTCTGAAAAATCAAATTTAGAAAAATCAATATCATATTTTTCTATAAACGCTATCAAAAGTGATTCATTATCTAATCCTGATAAAAATAAATCTTCCTCAATCAGAACATCAACATTTTCAACTTTTTCTTTTGTTGTTTTTTCTAGAAAATTTTTGACTTCTATATACCATTGTCTTAAAGTTGTGAAATCTACATATAAAATCTGTTTTTCTTCCATAATCACCTACTTCAACAGCACATTATCTTCTAATTCTTGCTTCGAAATCTGAAAATGTTTATCAAATTCTTGTTCAAAAGATTCTAAATCCATTGTAATTTACCAATCACCAAATTCATTTTCGAATAAATCTGTTAGATGTTCTTTTAAATCATCTAATTTTTGTTGAATAAATTCATTTTGCTGAATATCTTCTGCATCTTTCTTATCTAATACAACTTGTTGATTAATTTTTCTAAGAATCAAAGCATTAATAAATTCTTCATGTGTATTCATAAAATCCTCAATCGTACCTGTAAATTGTGTCATTTTTAATATTTTTTCCTATCACTTTTCGAGAATAAATATAGAACTATTTTATTAACAAACAATTAAATTTAAGATTTCTATAAATGAGTTTTAACATAAGAATTAACGTCTACTAATTATTGAAATTGGTTGTTTTGAGATAAATTTGAATATAAAAATATTGAAAAAATGGAAAACTTTAAACTATCAAACGGGATCGAAATTCCTGCAATTGGATTTGGAACATGGTTATTGGAAGGTGAAAAAGTTATAAAACCTCTAAAAATTGCATTAACAAAAGGATATACACATATTGACACGGCAGCAATCTACAAAAATGAAAAAGAAATTGGAACAGTTTTGAAAGCTGAAAATGTAGATCGTAGTAAATTATTCATTACATCTAAATGTTGGAATTCTGAGCGTGGATACGAAAAAGCAATGGCTGCATTTGAGCAAACTTTAGCTGATTTACAGACAGATTATTTGGATTTATATTTGATTCATTGGCCAGCAAATGAAACGCAATTTCCTGATACTTGGGCAGAATTGAATGCTGGAACTTGGCAAGCTTTTGAGGAAATTTACAAATCTGGAAAAGCAAAAGCGATTGGTGTGAGTAATTTCAATATCAATCATTTGAAAGCTTTATTTGAAACGGCTGAAATCAAACCTATGGTTAATCAAATTGAGATTCATCCAGGACATTCGCAACCAGAATTAGTCGATTTTTGTAGACAAAACGATTTGTTAGTTGAAGCATGGAGTCCACTAGGTTCTGGAAGAATTTTGGAGAACGAATTAATTGTTTCTTTGGCTGATAAATACAATGTTTCAGTTGGTCAGATTTGTATTAATTATTGTTTGGCGAAAGAAATTTTACCACTTCCTCGCTCCACTTCAGAAAAAAATATTGAAGCGAATTTAACTTCAAATAATTTTAAATTGAGTGCAGAAGATGTAAAAGCGATAGATGAAATGCCAGCTGATGGTTTTTCTGGATTGAATCCTTCAATGGTTGAATTTTAATAAGTTAAACAAATTCACTAAAATAAATTTCAAAAACCTCTGCTTTACAGAGGTTTTTTCGTTTTAAATCTTCAAAAAATCAATACTTTTACTTTTTAAATGATAAAAAAATTATTCGATATGAGCCAAAATCCTGAAAATCCATTCAAAACTTATTTTGATCAAACCCTTGAAAGATGTGGTTTTGATGAAGATTTGAAAGCTGGTATTTTATTTTTTTTAGGTGAAAGTATTATTGCTGCGAACACTAATCAATTGATGAATATGTTTGCGGAAGAAGAAAAGATTCAGCAAGAATTTCATCGTTTGTTTACGTTGTATGCTACGCCAAATGCTGACATCAATCCGTTTGAAGCTTTGGATACAGAACCAATAAAGCAAATTATTTATACTTACAACGAAATTTATGTCAATGTAATTAGAAATAAATCATTTGATTTTGATAAGGTTATCAATGATAATTTAAAGTCAGAGTTTAAGTTAGATTTTATCGAAGAATTTGAAAATAAACAATATAAATTAGTTACAAATCATAATTTAAATACATCATTTTTCAAACAAATTGGAGCGTATCTTAATCAGTTTGAATTGAGTTATGAGGATATTTATTTGGCTGGAATTAATTATTATCAAACGAATCAGAAAGTAGATTTTGAAGGAATAAATGTATTGAATTTAAACATTATTGATAGTTTTTCACCTTTGTACACAACATTGTTTCATTATCCATTATTGTACACATATTATCCAGCGAATCTGAACGCAAATCATTTGTTTAGTTCGATTTTACAGTTTCTTTATTTACATACCAACACGGATATTGCGAAACATATTCACGCTTTTCACAACCATATTTTCTATGAAAATAATCCAAGAAGAGTTCGTAAAGGTTGGGAATTCGAAGAATTGGAACGTGGCGTTTTGATTTCGCAAACTTTTCATAATGCGTTAAATATTCGTAAGTCTCCTATTTTTGGAACTCGTCCAGATTTTTTAGCTTCGAATAATTATTTATTAAATGAATTGAAAGATCAAAATATTCCGTTGGAGAATTTTAAGGCCTTGATGACCAAAACAATTGAAGAATTTTACGAAGCAGATATTGAAGAAGTAGTTGCTGGAAAGCTAAATCATGCTGAATTTTTACAATTATTAGCGATTATTTTCTACGAAACTTCTGCTAATGCAATGATTATTAAATCATGGAAAAACTAACTATTAATCAAGAAAATCGAATCAAATTAGAAGAACATTTTGGCGAAATTTTACCAAGATTGCCTTTTGAAATGGTTTCATTTTATGAATCGAGTAATTCTTGGGAAGGGCAAATTGAATATAATTTGAATTTGAAAACGGGAGAATTGACGTACAATACCATCGAAAATGTAACACATCAAATTGAGATTTCAACTGAAATGATGCAACGCATCGAAAGTGAAATTATCTTGATGTTAGAAAATTTATAAACTAATATTTTAAAATTTTTTCATGATACAAAATTCTTACAGAATTTCACTAGAAATGACGATTTTAATAAAAAGTAACATTATAAGTTAATTAAAATCTCACAAATGTGAGATTTTTTTATCGATTCATCCAATCCATCTAACTATAAATCTGCGTTTTGCTGATAAAAATAGCTTGTTCAGCTTCTGATTTTGGTTAAAGATGAATTTCAATTTTACTTAAATGAGTATAAAATAAAAACAGTAGCAACTTGTTAGCTACTACTGTTTAATTTATGTATTTAATCACAGAAAAATTGTATATATTTTTCAGGACGGGACAAAATAATTATTTCGCTTTATACTTCGCAATTCCATCTTGTAACCATTTTAAGTAAACTTCTGCATCAAGTTCAGCTTCTAAAGGTTTTGAGAAACGATTCAAATCTTTGTCAACCAAAATATAATAAGGTTGAGCATTTGCATTAAAATGTTCAATCTCGAAAGAAGTCCATTTGTTCCCAACCGTTTTCAAATTACGATCTAATGCTTTCGAAAATACTTTTTGATCTTCTGGTAATTCTTTTGCCTCGTCAACATATAAAGAAACTAAAACAACATCTTCAGCCAAAATTTTCTTCACACGCTCATCGCTCCAAACACGTTCTTCAACTTTACGACAGTTTGCACACGCATGCCCAGTGAAATCTAACAACATTGGTTTTCCAACTTTCGTTGCATAAGCCGCAGCCTGATCGAAATCTTTGAATGCAGGAATTCCATGAGGGCCAGCAACCATATTAGGATCATCAAATTTAGCTGTCGCTTGTCCACCGCCTAAACCTTCGTGGAAACCTCGAGGCGCTTCAGAATAAGTTATTGGAGGTGTTAAACCACTTAATAATTTTAATGGTCCACCCCATAAACCTGGAATCATATAAATCGCAAATGATATTGAAACCAATGCAAATAACATTCTCGGAACTCCGATTGTTTGTACAGGTGAATCTAATTCTAATCTAAATTTACCTAAAAGATATAATCCTAAGAAGATAAAAATTGCAATCCAAAATGCCAAGAAAATTTCTCTTGGCAACCAATTCATTTGCCAAACTAAATCAGCATTTGATAAGAATTTTAAGGCAAAAGCTAATTCAATAAACCCTAAAGAAACTTTGATTGTATTTAACCATCCTCCAGATTTTGGCATTGAATTTAACCATCCTGGGAACATTGCAAATAATGTAAATGGAATAGCTAATGCTAAAGAGAAACCGAACATTCCTACGATTAACGAATAATAGTTCCCTCCTTGCGTCGCTTGAACTAATAACGAACCAATAATTGGTCCTGTACAAGAGAATGACACTAATGCTAATGTGAATGCCATAAAGAAGATTCCAATTAATCCACCTTTATCAGCACCTTTATCAGCTGCATTTACCCATTTACTTGGTAATGTCAATTCGAAAGCTCCGAAGAATGAAATTGCAAATACAATAAAAATTACAAAGAAAGCTAAATTTACCCACGGATTTGTTGACATTTCATTTAGGACTGATGGTCCAAAAATAACTGTCGCCAATAAACCTAATGCAACATAAATAACAATGATTGATAAACCATAAATAAAGGCTTTTCCAACTCCTTCTCCTTTCGATTTACTTTGTTTTGTAAACATACTTACAGTCAAAGGAATCATTGGGAAAATACAAGGCATCAATAGCGCTGCTAATCCTCCTAAAAATCCTAAAGAAAAGATTTTCAATAAACCATTATCTTTCTTTTCATTATCAGCTAATAAAGAATCATCAACTTTTTTGATCGTACCTTGTGTTGCAGCAACAACTGCTGTAGAATCCTCTTGAACAGAATCTTGCGTAATTTCAGTTACGGCAACTATATCTTTTGCTTCTGTAGCTTCTGTTGGCTTTGCCTCTTCTTTCGTTTCTTCAACTTTTGCAGAAGGTGTTAATTTTATCGTTCCGCTTGTTTCATCTGGTGGCAAACAACGTTCGGCATCACACATCTGAAATTCGATTGTGTACGATACATTTACAGGTTTATCACCTGAAACTTTAACTTTTTGAACAAATTTCACTTGATTTTCGTAATATTTTTCATCTTGTTCAAAAATTTGGCTGTATTTATCTATACGTTTTCCAACTTCTCGCGCACCTCCAACCAATTTTGCATTTGCAACTGGTTTAAATGATGCACTTGCTGGAATTCCAATTCCTCCATCAGGATGTTTCATTGAATAAAGGTGCCAACCTTTATCAATTTTTCCTGTTACCTCGATTTCAAACTCATTTTGTCCAACCTCCTTCACCGAACTCGACCATTTTGCAGGACTAAATAATTGTGCGTTGACTAAAATTGGAAACAAAAAAAGTATCCAAAGTTTCTTTAACATACTGTAATGTTTAAAAAGTTTTTACTTGTTTCTGTCGTTTTGAAACGTTCATCCAAACGATGATTTACCACCCAAATAATCTGATCTTTTTGGTCACAAAGCAACCAAACCTTTTCTTTTTCTAACTTAGAAAGTTTCAAATCTTTCATAAACTTACTCAACAATTTTCTTTGACCTTTCATTCCAATTGGATAAAAGAAATCTCCCTTTTTCACTTTTCTAAGTTTAAGCGGAAACAAAATTGATGTAAAGTCTACTATTTCAGTAGCGTTTTCGTGTGGATTTATCGATTTCACGAACTTCAAATTTAACGAATTGATTTCAATTAACTCATCAAAAATCGTTAATTCATCTTCATTTTCTTCTTCTATTTTTTGCAACAACAAATTTTCTCGATTTTTAATTAATCGATAAGTTGCTGATTTTATTTCACTTCCCGTTTCTGCATCCAAAAATTTCAAAATTTCTTTGCTCGACGAAAATCCATATTTTTCGAACAAATAATGTAAAAATGTTTCTAATGGTTGAAGTTTTTTTAATGCTGAAATTTCAATTTCAATCGGATTATCTCCTGAGAATAAATCACTTCTAATTTCTTCAACTTTATTTTGTACAATTTGATAATTATCGTTGATATGATTTAAACTTGACAAAAAATTCTCATCAAATTGCGGATGAAGTTTTTTTAGGATTGGCGTAATATGATGACGAATCTTATTTCTGGTATAATCATCCGTCGCATTCGTATTATCTTCTCGCCAATTGATTTCATTTGATTTTGCATATTCCAACAAATCATTTTTCGTAAAATTCAAAAGTGGACGAAAGATTTTTCCATTATCAATTTGCATTCCGACCAAACCTTTCAAACCTGTTCCACGAGAAAGATTAATCAAAAAAGTTTCAATATTATCATCCAAATGATGCGCTGTCACCAAAACATCCAAACGATTTTGTTGTTGAACTTGCTCAAACCACTCATAACGCAAATTTCGGCAAGCCATTTCTACCGAATAATTTCCTACTTTCTGATAAGCCACAACATCAAAACGAGTCGAATGAAACGGAATATTATATTTTCCACAATATTCTCTTACAAATAATTCATCGCCATTCGCGTCATCTTCACGCAACTGAAAATTACAATGTGCCACCTGAAAATTTGCAGCTGTTTGACGGAATAAATCTAACAAAACCATACTATCAATCCCTCCACTAATCGCCAATAAATAACGATGTGTAGAAAAAGAATGTTGTTCTAAAAGTTCTTTAAACTCTTCTTGTATAGATTTATTTTTCATGAAATACAAATGTTCGAAATTAGGAAGAATTCTCGAAAAAGAGTTATACTTTTTTTCGAGAATTCTTATAAAATTTTCCAATAAAAAAGCCTGAAAAACTCAGGCTAAAGATTTATTTTAAACTTTCTAAAGATTTATTTTCAAGAATTTCTAAAGTCGAATCTCTCAATTCAACCATCACCTTATTCAATGTACAAATTCCTTCGTTAGGGCAATCATCACATTTTTCGTAGTAATTTTTACTTACACAAGGTAAAAGCGCGATCGGTCCTTCTAAAACACGAATCAAAGATGCTAAACTAATATCTTTAGCATCGCGTGCCAAATAATATCCACCACCTTTTCCTTGTTTCGAATTGACGAAACCTAACTTTTTTAAATCCAATAAAATAGCCTCCAAGAATTTTTTCGGAATAACTTCTGTTTCAGAAATTTGTCCGATTAAAACTGGTTTGTTACTTTCTTGTCTGGCCAAATGAGCCATCGCTTTTAGTCCGTATTTTGTCTTTTTTGATAACAATTCTATAAGATTTAACTACAAAAATAACATTGATTGTTGTATAAAACAAATATAAAATTAAATCGTTGAACAGAGATTTAAAAATATTTCATCAAAAAATCAATTACCTTTTGAGTTGTAGAATTATAGGGATAATTGAGAAATTTTGATGGCGATAAAAAACGATTGACTTTTAAAATCGGTTTCATATGCGAAAAATCTTTGAAACCTGCATAACCTGTTGAAGTTCCAATTCCAGAATTATTAACTCCACCAAAAGGCAAATTTGGATGTAAGATTTGCACCAATGTTTCGTTAATTACCACAGAACCAGATGAAGTTTCATTCTTAATTTTATCAATAAAAATAGAATCTTTCGAAAAAATATATAAAGCTAAAGGCTTTTCTTTCTGATTAATAGATTTAATTACTTCATTTATTCCTTTAAATGTATAAATCGGGAAAATTGGTCCAAATATTTCTTCATCATTGATTTTTGCATCGAATGGAACATCTGTCAATAAAGTTGGTTTAATGTACAATTCAGCTTCAATGTATTCATTTCCGAAAGGACAATTTGCACCATTTTCTATTGCATTTTCAATCAATTTTTTTAAGCGATTATAATTTTGAAGATTTACAATTCTCGCCAAATCTTTCGATTGCGAAGGATTTTTTCCAAAGACTTTTTCTATATGTTCAATAAACGTTTTTATAAATTGATTTTGAAATTTTTCTTTAATTAAAATATAATCTGGCACAATACATGTTTGACCAAAATTTATCAATTTTCCCCAAACTGCTTTTTCAACCACTTCTTGCATCGGAATTGTTCCATCAATAATCAAAGGCGATTTCCCTCCTAGCTCCAACGTCACCGAGGAAAGATGCTTTGCTCCTGCTTGCATCACAATTTTACCCACTTTTGGCGAACCTGTAAAATGAATATGATCAAACTTTTTGGTTAACAAATAAGTCGTTTCTTCAATTTCTCCTTCGATAAGCGCGACATGATTTTCTTCAAAAACTTCAGAAATAATTTTATCAATAACTTTTGAAACATTTGGACAAAACTCCGAAGGTTTAAGAATTGCTGTATTTCCAGCTGAAATACAAGCAACCAAATGCACTAAAGACAATTGAAAAGGATAATTCCAAGGCGAAATAATCAAACAATTTCCCAAAGCTTCTGGTTGAATTTGCGCTTTTGAACCGAAAAAAAGTAAATTATTTGAAACTGTTTTCGTTTTTGTCCAACAATTCAAATTCTTTCGAAATAATCGAATTTCAGCTAAAACAGGAAATATTTCGGTAGAATCAGCTTCTATTTTAGATTTTCTTAAATCCAAAAATAATGCATCTTCTATTTCGGCACGATGATTTAGAATTGAATTTTCTAAGTTTTTCAAACTTTCTTTCCGCTGATAAACAGTAAGATGACGAATATTTGCTTTATTCTCACATTGCTTATCATAAATCTCATCTATTTTCGTTTTAAAATCTGACACATGAAAAAATTTGAACGTTAATTTACTATTATTTTGAGTATTTTTAATCCCAAAAAGCGACAAATGAAAAATAATCTTACTTTGGTTGATAAATTAAATCACATCAAAAATTTATTTATTATTGGTAAAAGTGATGGTAATTTGAATGAAAAAGAGATTCAAATTATTTCTGATATTGCCAAATACCATGAACTTTCTGCTAAAGATGTAAGTTATATTCTGAACGAAAACACGAAGTTTGATTTTACGTTGCCTAAAACATTTACAGATCGACTTTCTTTGTTGTACGACGCTGTTTTGTTAATGGTTGTGGATTTGAATATTCATCAAAATGAAAAGGCAATTTGCATTGATTTGGCTAAAAAATTTGAGTTTAATCCTCAAATTATTGATGAGTTAATTGAGGATATTTTGAGTTATATTTTAGAAGGTAAAGAATGCGATGAAGTGATGGAATATTTGGTTAAATACTCGCATCCAAAGCAAAATTTGAATTAAATTTTTATTGAAAAAGCTGATAAATCGTTAACAAAGAAATCACACTCGTCACTCCTCCAATTACATAGTTGATATTCTTTAAAATAAATGAATCTTCTTCTGATTTTGAGTTAAAAAATTTCAGATATAGACCAAAAATAATCATCGAACCAACTACAACTCCTAAAGCAAAAACTGAGCTGTTTGGCTGTCCAAAAACATTAACATTATACGAAACCAATGTTGCGCTTAAAAACACATAAAAAGGTATTGGAAAAACATTTATAGCGGATAACAATAACCCATAGATGAATTTATTTTTTTGTTTTACATCATCTTGTTTTTTTAGTTTTTTATTCTTCTTTTTTTGATCTTGTTTCTTGGCAAAAAAGAGAAAATAAATCGTAATAATTACAAAAACAGCTAATCCAACTTCCCTAAAAATTTTGGTAACTTCTTTATTAAAATCAATAAATTTTGCTAGAAAAATTGCCAAATAAACCTGAATTGCAATCGTAACCGCTGTTCCTGACATAAAAGTATATGCACTTTTAGTTCCTGCTTGTTTCCCAATTTTCACCACCGTCATATTCAACAATCCAGGAATGGATGATCCAATAAAAGCTGTGAAAATTCCGATTAAAAGTAGTTCTAAATACTGCATTAATTCTTTTTAAAAAGGTTTGCAAATTTAGACAAACTTGTTGGAGAAACCTATTGAAGTAATATGAATCATTCAAAAAAATATTACTTAAACGTCCATATTAAGGCTGATTCTATAGAAGAATTGAAAATTGTGAAATGATTTTGAGAAGGATCATGTAAATAATTCCAATTTGATTTCAAGTTAACTTTTTCACGTAATTTATCTACAAATTGATCTGTAAACTTTGAAATTGAAACTGTTTTAGAGGTCGAAATCCAAATCTTTTTATTTTTTAACAGATTAAAATCAAATTTTTCTAAATAAGAATCAAACAATTCGTGATTATTCCACCAAAGCGAAGGATCAATTGCAATATAAGAATCAAAATAATGAGGAAAATAAAACAAAATATCCATTACCAATAATCCTCCTAAAGACTCACCAACAATAGTTTTCGAGTTATTTGTCTTGTAATTTTTCGAAATATGAGGAAGTAATTCTAATACAATAAATTTCTCAAAATTCTCAGCATTTCCATATTCTGGAACCCATTTTTTGTCTTTTGCAACGTTTGTATTTCTTGTAAAATCTAAATTTCGATTGATATTTTCGATTCCCACAATCATCAATGGCTGAATAAAATTTGATTTAATTAACTCATTAATAAAGTTTGTTATTTGCTTAAATTTCTCATTAATACCGCCATCCAATAAATACAAAACAGGCAAACTTTCATTTATAAAACGTTCTGGAATCCAAACAAAAATATTTCTTTCTTGGTTTAAAAATTCAGAATATAATTTTAGGGGATTTAACATATTAGTTAATTATTTTACATTTTTTTATGTATAAATCAAAAATATTAAATTAAAATAAAAAATAATTAACTAGAATAGTTAAATTTTTAATATTTCAATAACAATAATACTTAAATGCAATATGTAGTTTAGTTGAAATTTAAAACAAAAAAAAATGAAGAAAACTATTTTCACTTTAGGAGTTACAACAACAAGCTTTTTCTTTTTAGCTTGTAACAATGACGATAATTCCATAAATCCTAATAATGAAGAAAACACTAAATTATTAAAGGAAATTGTAACTAAATATAACGATTCACCTAAAGATACTTATAGAAAACTATACACTTACAATATTGAAGATTCTTTAGTAAACAAACTTGAATATTTCAAAAACGATACTTTGACGTATATTGTTGAATATAATTATATTGATAAAAATAATATAGTTGAAACAAACTACTCTTTCAAAAATAATACTAAGAAAATTGAATCTTCGATTACTCATCAATTAAAAGATAATTTTGTAAAAACTAATTACGAATATTCTGATTTTGATAGTATTAAAAATGAATACTCTTACGAATACATAATTAGTGATTTTCCTATCGAAAAAATTTCTTATTTTGATCAATGTGGTATAAATAAAACTATACAAAAAAATTATAATTTTAAAGATCCTTCCAATCTAACGATTTATAGTTTTGCTTATGTATCAAAAAATGGAAACTGTAATAATACAGACGTATATCGTGAAGATAAAAAAGTAGGTGAAAGCATTTATATTGGGAAGGATGTTACTCCAAATTCATTTGATCATTTCAAAATTCATAAAAAAGGTATGTTTAAATCCGTATCTTATCTAGATGCTCAAGAAGCAGATTTTAATTATCAAGTTGATTTTATTTTTGATAAAAATAACTTACCTATAAGTTCTACAGAATATTACACAAATAATCCAAAAACTAGAACAATTAATACATATTCTTATTATTAATAATAAAAAAACCACTTCAAATGAAGTGGTTTTTAAATTTTATTTTGATAAAAAATTACAATGAAGCTAATTGTTCTTCAATTTGTGCAATTTTTTCTAAAGCATCTGCCTCTTTTTTGCGTTCTGCATTAATTACTTGTTCTGGCGCACCAGCAACAAATTTTTCGTTTGATAATTTTTTACGAACAGAATTTAAGAAACCTTTGTTGTAATCCAACTCTTTTTGTAATTTCTCGCGTTCTGCTTCAATATCGATATTATCAGACATCGGAACCATAAATTCTAACGTACCAACGCGGAAAGCAAAACCTTTTTCTGGTTTATCTCCTGTATTGAAATTAGAAACATTTCCTAATTTAGAGAAAACATCTACATATATTTCGTTCGCAGCCTGAGCATCAGCAAAAACTTCTAAAGCTTCTTTTGGTGACATTCCTTTTTCTGAACGTAAACCACGAATTGCTGTTGTTGCTTCTTTTGTATTTTCGAAATTCTTGATAATTTCTTCGTTGAAAGATGTTACTTCTGGATATTTAGAAACAATCAAGGCTTCGTTTTCTGTTCTTTCTGCAATTAAGTGCCAAATTTCTTCTGTTAAGAAAGGCATAAATGGATGTAAAACTTTCAATACATTTTCTAAATAAGAAATAGTTGCTGCATAAGTTTTTGCATCAATTGGCTCACCAAAAGTAGGTTTAATCGCTTCTAAATACCAAGAACAGAAATCATCCCAAATCAATTTATAAATAGCCATCAATGAATCAGATAAACGATATTGATCGTAATTATGTTCGATATCTGCTAATGCTTGTTGGAATTTATTTTCGAACCATTCAACCGCTTTTGCTTGAGCAGAAGTTTGTTCTAAATCTTCTTTCACTTCCCAACCTTTTATTAAACGAAAAGCATTCCAAATTTTATTCGCGAAATTACGTCCTTGTAAACACAAATCAACATCAAAAGGTAAATCATTACCAGCAGGCGCCGTTAACAACATTCCCATACGTGTTGCATCTGCACCGTATTCATTCATCAATTCGATTGGATCTGGTGAATTCCCTAACGATTTCGACATTTTACGGCCTTGTTTATCACGAACAATTCCTGTAAAATATACATTTTCGAAAGGTAATTCGTTGCGATACTCATATCCAGCCACAATCATACGTGCAACCCAGAAGAAAATAATATCTGGACCAGTTACTAAATCTTGTGTTGGATAATAATAATTGATTTCTTCGTTTTCTGGCTCATTGATTCCGTTGAAAACAGAAATTGGCCATAACCAAGAAGAAAACCAAGTATCTAACGCATCTTCGTCTTGACGTAAATCTTCGATCGTTAATGCAGCATTTCCTGTTTTTTCTTGTGCTAATGGTAAAGCTTCTTCTTTTGTTAGAGCAACAACGAAATCTTCGTTTCCATCACCATAGAAAAATGCAGGAATTTGGTGTCCCCACCATAATTGACGAGAAATGTTCCAATCTGTTACATTTTCCATCCAATTACGATATGTATTTTTAAATTTCGCAGGATGAAATTTAATCGTATCATTCATTACATTATCTAAAGCTGGTTTAGCTAAATCTGTCATTTTCAAGAACCATTGATTAGAGATTTTAGGCTCAATCACAGCTCCTGTTCTTTCAGATGTACCAACTTTATTATTATAATTTTCTACTTTTTCAAGTAAACCTTTTTCTTCTAATTCTTTCTCGATTTCTTTACGCGCTTTGAAACGATCTAATCCAGCATAATTTAATCCTAAATCATTCAATTTCGCATCATCCGTAAAAATATCAATGAAATCTAAGTTATGTTTTTTACCTAATTCGTAATCGTTTACATCGTGCGCAGGCGTAACTTTAAGACATCCTGTACCAAATTCGATGTCAACATATTCGTCTTCGATAATATTTACTTTACGACCAACGATTGGAACAATAACTTGTTTTCCTTTCAACCATTCGTAGCGTTCGTCATTTGGATTGATACAAACTGCAGAGTCACCAAAAATTGTTTCAGGACGAGTTGTCGCCACAACAATATATTGATCAGTTCCGTCAACTTGATATTTTAAATGATATAATTTTCCATTTTTATCAACATGAATAACTTCTTCGTCAGAAATATTTGTCTTCGCTTCCGGATCCCAGTTTACCATACGGTAACCACGATAAATTAATCCCTTGTTATATAAATCAACAAAAACACGTTGAACAGATTCTGATAAATCTGGATCCATCGTAAATTTTGTACGATCCCAATCACAAGAAGCTCCTAACTTTTTTAATTGATCTAAAATAATTCCACCATGTTTGTGCGTCCAATCCCAAGCATGATTAAGAAATTCTTCACGACCGATATCAAATTTAGAAACACCTTCCTCTTTTAATTTCGCAACAACTTTCGCTTCTGTAGCAATCGAAGCATGGTCTGTCCCTGGTACCCAACAAGCGTTAAATCCACGCATACGCGCACGACGAATTAAAACGTCCTGAATCGTATTATTTAACATATGTCCCATGTGTAAGACTCCTGTTACATTTGGTGGTGGAATGACGATTGTGTAAGCTTTTCTTTCATCTGGAGTAGATTTAAAATACTTCTTCTCCATCCAGTATTCATACCATTTTTCTTCAACTTCCGTTGGCGTATATTTAGATGCGATTTCCATTATTTATATATGACTTAAAATAAATTTGGGCAAATTTACACAATCTGCCTTAAACTGCCTAGTATATTAAATATATATTATAAAATTGGAATGTTATTTGTAATAAATTCGAAAGTAATTTTATTTAAAGTAAAATTCTTTTGTACATTTGATTATAAATTAATTATCGTCATGAAAAAATTAATGTTTTTAGGTGCTTTTGCTTTAGGCGTTACAAGTTTATTTGCTCAAACACTTAGTTTAGAAAAAGAAGAAATTCAATTTGGAAATATAAAGTTGAATACTGAAGTAACAGCTAAGATGAAAGTAACCAACTCTGGTGATAAACCTTTAATTCTTAAAAGCGTTGTTGGATCTTGTGGATGTACAGTTCCTGAATATCCTACAACACCTATCGAACCAGGAAAATCTGCGGATATTACTGTTAAATATTCAAGTGGTTCTGTGACTGGAGATTTTAATAAATCTGTAACAATTACATCTAACGATCCAGTTTCTTCTCGAAAAATTTTCAGAATAAAAGGAAAAGCAGAATAATAGTAAAGCAAGTTATTTAACTTGCTTTTTTTGTTCTTCTTTCAAAATGTTTAAAATCTTCTCTCTTTTTTTTCTGTCCATTTTTTCAAAATAAAAGCCTTTTTTTACATCAGTAGAATCAATTTGTTGTAGATAAATTTGATATTGTAGAAATTTTTCTAATTTGGTTTTACTTATCTTTAAATTATTAATGTTCAATTCATTTTCTTTATAATTTCCTGGAATTAAAATTTGATCAAAATTTATACTTCTTATATAAGAAAATGATTTAATATTTTTGAAATAATCACCTTTAAAAATAGAAAATATTAAAATAAATGAAGTAA
>NZ_DLOC01000030.1:0-6775 GCF_002478465.1 Empedobacter sp. UBA7494 | reverse complement strand
AACAAGGGGAAGATTACATATTGAATTGATTAAGTTTCTATTTTCTATAGTTTTCTTTTATTACTTTTATGATTAATTCAAAAGCTTTATAACAAAAAAAAGGAATTCCAAATATACCAACTATCCAGCCTAACATTGGTGTGTATTTTCTATTTCCATCAAATAGATGATTAAAAGGAAGCGTTGCATAACAAAGTATAATGAAAATGAAATAGCCAATTATTCTAGTAATGTTTTTAGTTTTATTATTATAAAACTTATTGTTTAGAATGTAAAATACTATAGCCCCACCACCAAAAAATAACAGAGTTAAAAGTGCTATTACACTTGTTTGCTTTTCTTTTGATGCTATCAATAAAAAAATTGAAATAATTATAAATAGTATACTGATTAAGTAATAGATTTTTTTATTTTTTATAATCATTTTGATAAATACTAATTTTGAATTCAGTGAATAAATATAAATTTAAAATTACAAATTCTAATCTAAAGTTTAATAATCAAACAAATTCAACCTATATTTAAGTTAAAATCATCCAATATGAGAAAAATAGAACAACTTTTTAGTGAATATGGAGAAAGTCATCAAAATGGGACAAACAAAATCATTCATTGGATTTGTGTTCCGCTCATCTTTTGGACGATTCTTGGTTTTATTTCCTACATTCCAACACCGCATTTGTATGTTCAGAACTTTTGTTATATCAGTTTAGTCATTCATTGCATTGGTTATTTTTTCAATATTTTATTTTAGATTATCGGTTGTCGTTGGTTTCATTATGATTTTTCTAATGTTGATTATGGAATATTTTATTTCGTTGTGCAATCTTCAATTCAGTACAAAATCTTGGTTAGTTTATCTGGTAGTATTTATTATCACGTGGCTTTTACAATTTGTAGGTCACAAAATAGAAGGGAAGAAGCCAAGTTTTCTCAAAGATTTACAATTTTTGTTGGTTGGACCTATTTGGTTGTTAGGTTTTATTTTGAGAAAAGTTGGTATAAAGTATTAATCTATTTCTTACTCAAAATTTCATTTACTTTTTTTTCAATGACTTCTGATATTCTGCTAAAACCTAAATCATTTGGATGAATTCCGTCTGTAGAACCTTCGTTATCCGAACCGATTAAATTATCACCTTTCAAAAAATACAAATCTTTTATGCCTTCTTTTATCAAAGCATGGTATTGTGCACGATAGGTTTGATTTTGTTTTGTCATATCTTCGTGAGGGTTAAATCAAATTTACTCATTGGTCGAATTAAGCTTTCAACCATCAAAATAGGAGTTTTTAGATGATGTTTTCGGAGTAACTTGACGAACGGAATTGTTCTACTTTTGATTTCTTCAGGAGAACTATTTGGAACACAATCTAATATAAATAAATCAACCCCTTGAATATCTTTAATCATTTCAGCCAATTCAATTTCAATTTTTGCACTTCCACTTAAACCAAGATTAATGAATTCATAGCCTGTTTTTCGAGTTAAAATTGAAGGGTAATTCATTCCAGGACGACTTGCCGAAGCACCTTGCACAATGCTTGAACCATAAACCACGATTTTCTTTTTATACGCAATCGGTTGATTGATAAAATTAGCGGAAGCATCAATTCCTATTTTTAAATCTGTAATTTCGTTCCAAAGTGGCAAATAAAGTATGAATTCCTTTTCTGTCTTTGATAAATTCTTGACGATATCAATTCACTTTTGATATTTTGCTGATTTGGTAAAGCCGCACCTGCAAAAATCCACTTTCCGTTTTCTTTGATATACAAATCCAACCCACGCGCCATAATTCCAGTTGTATTCGCGCCCAAATAAGTAGAACGAGTTGTCCAATCCAGTTTTATTTGTGAAGTATTCGATTTGAATGTTACATATAATCCAGCGGGAGCAGTAAATAAACTTTTTACTTTTTCAGGAAGATTTGCGTATTTGTTGGTATCGATTCTATGGTAAAAAGGTGTATTATCAAAGGCTTTTCCTTGTACAGTAAATTCTTTGTTCGTGATATATTTGATTTGTCCAACTACGTGAAAAGAACAAATAAGTGCAAAAAACAGAATGAATTTTCTCATTGGTTATAATTGATTAAATGTTAAAATTAAAAAAAGACTTCCAATTCGGAAGTCTTTTTTTGTTTCATGTGTTGTTTTAAGCGTGTTTACACTTTAAGGTCTGTATGAGCGCCTAAAAGTGCTTTATTTTCTTCGATAATTGGATCAACCAAATCTTTTAAGAACTCTTCTGTTTGTTCAGAAGCAAATCCTGTAAAGTTTTTCGGATCTAATAATTCGACTAATTTCTCTTTGTCAATTTTTACATTATCATCTGCAATGATACGTTCAATTAAATCGTTAGATTTTCCTTCCATTTTCACTTGTTTTGCAGCTTCCATAGAATGTGTACGGATAATTTCGTGTAATTCTTGACGATCTCCACCATTTTTAACACCTTCCATAATGATATATTCGGTTGCCATAAATGGTAATTCTTCCGCGATATGCTTTTCGATGATTTTAGGATAAACGACTAAACCATCTAAAATATTGTTCCAAATGATTAAAATTGCATCAATCGCTAAAAATGCTTGAGGTACTGCTAAACGTTTGTTAGCCGAATCATCTAATGTTCTTTCGAACCATTGTGTAGAAGCAACCATTGCAGGAGAAGTTGCCAAAGACATCACGTATTTCGCTAAAGAGGAGATACGCTCTGAACGCATTGGGTTGCGTTTGTATGCCATTGCAGAAGATCCAATTTGATTTTTTTCGAAAGGTTCTTCAATCTCTTTTAAATTTTGTAATAAACGTAAGTCGTTTGTAAATTTATGTGCAGATTGTGCAATGTTTGATAATAATTCTAATGCTTGAGCATCAATTTTACGATCGTACGTTTGTCCTGAAACTGCAAAAACATTTTTGAATCCGAAACGTTCAGATAATTTTTTGTCTAATGTTTTTACTTTTTGGTAATCTCCATCAAATAATTCTTTGAAAGAAGCTGCTGTACCAGTTGTTCCTTTTACTCCACGAAAACGTAACGTATCTATTCTGAATTCTAATTCTTCTAAATCTAATAAAACAGATTGTAACCAAAGAGTTGCACGTTTTCCAACTGTTGTTAATTGTGCTGGTTGGAAATGTGTAAATCCTAAAGTTGGTAGATCTTTGTATTGACGAGCAAATTTTGCTAAACCATCAATCACATTGATTAATTGTCCTTTTACGTGTTGAAATCCATCACGAATCTGAATCAAATCTGTATTATCACCAACAAAAGCTGAAGTCGCACCTAAGTGAATAATCGCTTTTGCGCTTGGTGCAACATCTCCGTACGTATGCACGTGAGCCATTACATCATGACGAAACTTCTTTTCGTAAGCCGCAGCAACATCATAATCAATATTTGTTGCGTTATCTTTTAACTCTTGAATTTGTTCGTCTGTAATATCTAATCCAAGTTCCTTTTCAATTTCAGCTAAAGCAATCCAAAGCTGTCTCCATGTTGTAAATTTTTTCTCAGGAGAAAAGATATATAGCATTTCGTCACTACAATATCTCGATTCTAAAGGATTTTGATACTTGTTCATTGTATTTGTTTGTTTTGTTTTTTAAAATTTTTTCAAAATGGTTTGCACATCTTTCACATAATAACCTTCGAAAAGGTAAGCGTGTATTAGCAATGGAAATAATTGTGCAATCGGTAAACGCTCTTCGAAATTTGGTGCTAAAGGATTATTTTCGTGATAAGCATCAAAAAATACATCATCAAATCCTCCAAAAAGCTTTGCAATAGCCAAATCCATTTCGCGATGACCATAATAAATTGCAGGATCTATAACCGAGAATTCACCTTTTTTGTTGGCTAAAATATTTCCATTCCAAAAATCTCCATGCAATAAAGCTGGCTTTTCTTCTGGAAATATCGAATTCAATTGTTTACATAAATTCTCTGCAGATTTTATTTGTTTTGAATTGATTAATTGTTTGTTTTGAAGTAGTTTCATCATTGGCATGATGCGATTTTTTGCATAAAATTCGCTCCAAGAATCTGTTAAACTATTCGGCTGAACGACAATTGCAATGTAATTATCTTCTGACCAACCAAATTGTTTACTTGTATTTTGATGAAGTTTTGCTAAATTTTTTCCTAAGTTTTCCCAATTTACAACAGTAGGAGTAGAGTTTTCCATCCATTCTAATAATAAATATTGAAAATCTTTTCCGGCTTCGCCAACATTTACTACTTTCGGAACCGAAAATGTTTTGGTTTTTTTGATGGCTTCTAAAGCTCGTGCTTCTTTCTTGAAAAGATGAGGAAAGTTGTTTGCGGAATTTACCTTTAAAAAATATTTTTTATCAAACGATTCTAATCGAAAAGCATCGTTAATATCACCACCTTTTATTGGGACGATAGAATCTATACCTAAATTCAATTGTTTTAATCGTTCTAAAATTTCGTTCATAAAAATATCTCATAAAGTTATAGCCCAACAAAAGTCAGGCTATACTATTTAATTTATTAAAATAAAGTTGTTCTAATAATGTTTTGAGAACGCTCTGGTCCAACCGAAACTAAATAAACTTCGATTCCTAAGTATTTCTCAATGTAGTGGATGTAGTCTTGTGCTGTTTGCGGTAACTCATCAAAAGATTTTACGTTTGTAATATCTTCTTTCCATCCTGGTAATTCGTCGTATTGTGCTTCGTAATCAGCTAATTTTGTTGTAGAAGAAGTGAAATAATCAATGATTTTTCCATCTTCTGTTTTGTAACCTGTACAAACTTTTACTGTATCAATATTCGACATTACATCTAATTTAGTAATCACTAAATGTGTAATTCCGTTAATCATACAAGCGTGTTTCAAAGCAACTAAATCTAACCAACCTGTGCGGCGTGGACGACCTGTTGATGCTCCGAATTCGTGACCAACTTGACGAATTTGTTCTCCTAATTCGTTGTCCAATTCTGTAGGGAAAGGACCGTTACCAACGCGTGTACAATATGCTTTCGAAACTCCAATCAAATTTTTCAATTTTGTAGGAGGAACTCCAGCACCAACACAAACTCCACCAGTTGTAGGAGAAGATGATGTAACGAATGGATATGTACCAAAATCGATGTCTAACATTAATGCTTGTGCACCTTCGAATAATACATTTTTACCTTCGTCAATCGCGTGATTGATTTCTAATTCAGAATCCATGATACGTTCTTTCAAACGCTCTCCGTAAGCTAAATATTTTTCGTAAATATCTTCAAATTTTAATGGCTCTTTATTGAATAATTTTTCGAATAAAGCATTTTTAACCACTAAATTTTCTTTGATTTTTTCTGCTAAAACATCAGGATTTAACAAATCAATAGCACGAATACCAACGCGCGCTACTTTATCCTCATAACAAGGACCAATTCCGCGTTTTGTTGTACCAATTTGACTATCTTTTCCTGCAAATTCTTCACGATATTCGTCTAACAAAATGTGATAAGGCATAATGATATGCGCTCTTCTTGAGATAAAAACGTGATCTGTAGAATAACCTTTTGCTTCTAATTGTTCAGTTTCTGCAAAAAAAGCTTCAGGATTTACTACGACACCATTCGCAATAATACATTTTCCTTTGCATTGTAAAACTCCAGAAGGTAATAAGTGTAAGACAAATTTATCATCGCCCACATATACAGTATGACCAGCGTTGTTACCACCTTGGTAGCGTACAACATAATCCGATTTTTCGGCTAATACATCTGTAATTTTTCCTTTTCCCTCGTCACCCCATTGAAGACCGACTACTACGTGTGTTGACATATTGTTTGTTCGTTATTTGTTTTGGAATAAAAATGAAACTAATCATCTTATCTTGGTTCACTGCAAAGGTAATTTAAACCTTGTCTTAAACAAATTTAAAACTCAATTTAGCACGATTATTTTTCAAGATATTGTTAATAATTTTTCAAGATGAAATTAACCGAAAAATAACCGAATCCATTCAAATAAAAAGCGTATTTTTACAAACTTTTACACCAAAAATTTCTATAATGAAAATTGAAATCTGGTCGGATGTAATGTGTCCGTTCTGTTATATTGGAAAAAAACATTTTGAACAAGCTTTAACGCAAATTCCTTATCAAGATAAAATACAGTTTGAATGGAAAAGTTTTCAGTTAAATCCTGATTTATCTAAAACTGAAATTACTTCTGTCAATGATTATTTAATCAAAACAAAAGGAATTTCGGAAGAACAAGTTTCGGCAATGAATAATCAATTAGCTGAAATGGGAAAAGCTGTTGGAATTGATTTTCAACAACAAAATTCTAAAGTTGTCAATACAAGTGATGCTCATCGTTTGATCCATTTTGCGCAAGCGAATGGAAAAGGTTCGGAAGCAGAAGAAAGACTTTTTAAAGCGTATTTTACTGAAGGTAAAAATGTAGCTGATTATGAAGTTTTGGCTGAATTGGGTGAAGAAATTGGTTTGAACAAAACCGAAGTTCTTGAAATGCTAAATTCTGATGCAAATGTTTTTGAAGTTGCTTCGGATATTTTAGATGCACGTAATATCGGTGTTTCTGGGGTTCCGTTTTTTGTAATTGACCGTAAATATGCACTTTCTGGCGCTCAACCTGTCGAGTATTTCGTTTCTGCTTTGACACAGGCTTACGAAAAAGATCATTTGGATCAACCACAAAATGGTGCTTCTTGTGATGTTGATGGAGATTGTGATTAAAACAATTTGCAAATAAATATAAAAAAGAGGCTGTCTCAA